>CAKPPW010000010.1 GCA_934177995.1 uncultured Bacilli bacterium | reverse complement strand
ATTTTCGCTAATTGATCCATTTCTAGTCCATTTCCCATGTTCGTTCCTCCTTAACTGTTAATCATAAAAATGGTGCAAAAACTTACTAACAATGTTCTCGCTTCCTGTGTTTCTCTTCTTTGGTGATAAAAATGTTTCTACTACATCCTGTGGAAACATAGAAATATCTTCTTCTGTTAATAAACATTTTTTATAAAAATATTTAATAGCTCCAAAGGCACTTGTATATTTATTATGTCTTGCTCCCATCTGTTGCATATCAAGACAACTTGCATTACGGGAAAGAACATCTTCTACTATATAATTAAATCCAGCCAACTCGCTAATACCACCTACTACAATTATATAACTTATTTCCCGTTTTGTTAAGCGATTTATTTCATTTTTTGCAAGTTTTAAAATCTCATTTAACCTTGATTCTATAACTTTACTTATCTCACTTTGAGTAACTGTTATGCTCTTATTTTCCAAGGTTACAACATCAATACTATCATATTTATCAGCATATCTTGGTACAGCTAAAGCAAATGTTTCTTTTAAATGTCTAGCTGTTTTAATATCCACTTTATAAACAAAAGAAATATCTTTATCAACACTACTACTTCCTAAAGGTATATATGAGTTTTTTATCATTATTCCTTTATTAAAGATAGAAACAGTAGTAACATCACCACCAAGATTAATAACACAACCTAGTTTTCTATCAAGAGAATTATTAGAAACTGTATAATAATCAGCTTGACTCTTATGTACTATATCGACAATTGATATTCCAAGTGATGATACTATACTAATCAAAGGATATATCTCACTTTTCAAACTAGTGGAAACTACTGCTTTTACAAACAGTTTATTTCCTTCTTCGCCAATAGGATTACTAACACTAATATTATCATCTACTGTAAAAGAAATGGGAAGTACACTAACTAATTCTCTAGTATCATCAAAAGTATCTTTTTTAGCATCAGCCAAAGCTCTTTTGATATCACTTCCTCTTACAATATTATCTTTAATATCAACTAGTCCTGTTTCAATTGTCATCTTAGCGGTATTAGAAGGAATTAGTAAAATTATTTCTCTAATTTTCATTCCTATCTTTTCTTCTGTTTTTGCAATAGCTAACTTAATAGAGTCTCGTAGTTTTTTCTCGTTATAAATAGTATTTTTCTTAATTCCCGAACTTCTAATAGAGGTAGAAGCTAAAACATTACACTTATTATTAAAAGCACTAGCAACAATAACTTTTATTTCTTCATTACCAACATCTAAACTAGTTATAAGTTGCATTTAATCACCCCTATCTTTCATCATTATACTATAAAGTTCTTATCTTTAAAAGAGTTTCTAGAATTTTTTTGCTAGTTTAAGGGTTAAACTCATCCCTTTTTCTATTTTTGTCCCAGCTGGAACACTTTGTTCTACAACATAACCACTACCTTCTAGGGTTGGTGTTATATCAAGTAGTTTTAATATTTCTTCTGCTTGTTTTCTAGATAAACCAGTTACATCTGGTACAGTTAGATTAGTATCATTGGTAATTAAGAAGACTTTAGAATTAGTAGTTAGCTTCTCATTAGCACTAGGATACTGAGAAATAACTTTATCCCCATTACCAATTGTTACTATCTGCATACCTTTCTTAGTTAAATCTTCCCGTACTGTATTAATATTTTTATTTTTATATGATGGTAATTTATACGTTGTTAGTTTAGAGACACTCTCATCAGTTGGACTTGTTCCATAGTATTTACTTATATTAACTACTATTTCTTTAATAGCATCCCAAATAACTTTTTGTTTACCTTCAGCTGGTCTTTTAACAGATGCATAAATAATTACTTTAGAATCTTCTTTGGGATAAACACCAGCGAAAGATGAGATTATATCACTACTACCAGTTAAATAACCACTACCATTTTCATCAGCTATTTGAGCAGTACCTGTTTTTCCAATTAACTCATAACCTTCTAGTTTATAACCTGCTCCTGTATTACCATGACCATTAACGGTTTCCCACATTAAGTCTTTCATCTTATTAACAGTCTCTTCACTAGCTACTTTATTTACTTCTGTTCTTTTTCCTTCATAAACAGTTTCATTGGTATTAGGATCTACTATCTTAGAAACGATATATGGTTTTAACATTACTCCTTTATTAGTAAGTGAGGTTAAGGCTTGAATATTTTGAATTGGTGTTGTTGTTATACCTTGACCAAATCCAGCATTAAATATTTCTGTTTCGTATTTAAAGTCTAGCTTACCAGTCGCTTCATTTGGTAGAGTTATACCAGTTTTCTTAGAAAAACCTAGTTTCTTGAAATAACTTCTTAACATACTAGCATTCATATGTCTTTCGATTAAGTTAATAACACCGACGTTACTAGATAGAGCAAAACCTTTATCGAAAGTTATATCACCCCATCCAGCTCTATTCCAGTCACCTATTTCGGTTCCATCTTTAGTTACGTATACACCTGAGTGATAGGTCTCACCTCCATTATAGACACCATTTTCCATCGCAGCCATATAAGTAAATATCTTCATAGTACTACCTGGTTCATAAGGAAGAGCAATATTAAGGTCTAAATAGTTAGTCATATTTCGTCTATTAGGGTCAAATGATGGTGAGGTAGCAGCCGCTAAAATTGCTCCTGTGTTAGCATCAGCTACCATGATAGTAAACCATTCAAATGATGATGTTTTCTCTGCTTCATCTAAAGCTTGTTCTACAAAGAACTGAATATTATTATTAATAGTTAGATAGATATTTTTCCCATCTTCTGCTTTCTTACTTACTTCTTTAGTACCAGCTATTTTATAACCTCTTAAGTCTTTTTGATAAGTAGTATAACCATCAGTTCCTGATAAGGTTTTATCATAATATTTCTCTAGTCCCATTTCTCCTTTAATAGTACTAGTATCATTATTTTCTTTAGCATACCCTATTATATATGATAAGAAATCTCCTTTAGGATAATACCTTTTAAAGCTTTCTTCAAAGTCTAATCCAGGAAGATTTAAAGCTTCTATTTTCTCTTTAGTTAATTCTGTTAACCCTTTTCCTTTACTACCAAACTCTGTTTGATAAACATTTTCTTTATTTAGATAAGTTAATATTTCTTCTTTACTGATCCCAAGAATAGGTGCTAATTTTTCAGCTGTTAATTCTTTATCTACAACATGTTGTGGTTTATTTTTATTAGTAGTTCTTTTAGAATCTAGATAAGCAATTAATTTATAAGAAGAAACATTTTGAGCAAGTACTTCATTATCACTAGTATAGATAGTTCCTCTTTGGGCTTTAATAGTATCAGTCTTAGTAGTTCTTTTACTAGCTAGTGACTGTAAGTTTACCCCATCTACATCTTTAGATAGTCCAAGTTGTACTACTCTTGCAATCATTAAAACAAACAAAAAAAGAGAACCTACTATAAATAACTTACTTAGTTTAACAGTATTTCTAGGTTTCTTTTTTCGCATAGTTTCACCGCCTATTTTTCATCTTCTACATTCTTTATATTATTATTATTATAACTTAATCCCTCACTTTTAGCAACCTCTTGGATTTTATCAAGTGATGCTAATTCATTTATTTTCATAGATAAGCTTTCATTAGTTTTATTCTGAGTTTCTATTAATTTTTTTTGTTTTTCTACTTCAAAGTTAATCTGTGATAAAGTGGCTTTGGAAAAAACGATGGTTATTGGCAAACTTACTAATAAAGTAATAGCAAAAATATAGAGTAAGCGTTCAAATTTACTCATCTTGATTCTTTTTTTTACTTTTTTTCTAGCCATATAACCAAGTCCTTTCTATTTTATTCTTTCTATCACTCTTAGTCTAGCACTATGAGCTCTATGATTTTCTTCTTCTTCCTTATCAGTTGGTACTATTCCTTTTTTAGTTATTATTTTAAAGTCTGGTAATTTATCTTCTGGTATATTAGGAAGTCCTTTACTAAGTGAGTCTGTCTCACTCACTTTTCTAAAGGTATCTTTTACTATTTTATCTTCTAAGGAATGGAAGGTTATGACTGCTAATCTTCCTCCTACATTAAGTAAGTCTAATGAGTCATTTAGTGATGATATTAAAACATCTAATTCTTTATTAACTTCTATTCTTATCGCTTGAAATATTTGTTTAGCAGGATGTTTTTTTAATCTTTCTTTAATTGGTACTGCTTCTTTGATTATAGAAACAAGTTCTAAGGTTGTATTTATTTCTTTTTCTTTCCTTTTATTAACAATATTTCTTGCAATATTTCTTGCAAATTTACTTTCTCCATATAGTTTAAAGATTCTTGTAAGTTCTTGTTCACTATAGGTATTAACCACTATTTTAGCAGTTAGTGGGTTATCTCTATTCATTCGCATATCAAGAACAGCATCATTATTATAACTAAAGCCTCGCTCTTTATTATCTAACTGATAACTTGACACTCCAAGGTCATATAGTATAGCATCAACTTTAGTAATATTTCTTTTTAATAGCTCTTCTTTTGCTTCACTAAAATTAGCATGAATTAATTCAAAGTTATTACCTATAGCATTAAGACGATTTCTACTATAGGTAAAAACTTCACTATCCTGATCGAAGGCGAATAAGTATCCCTTTTTTATTCTCTTTAATATTTCACTACTATGTCCGGCAAACCCTAAAGTCATATCAATGGCTACATCATCTTCTTTTAAAGAAAGAGAGTCTATCGCTTCTTGTAGTAAAACACTTTTATGTATTTCTTTCATTATCAAACAGTCCTTCCGCTAGTTTTATTTGTGGATATAGTAGCATACTTCTTCATCATCCTACTTTTCCTGATTCTAAATTTTTTCTACTATACACTCTTTAGTAGATATATTAAGTAGCGATGATAGATAACTTTTTACTTGTCTAAGTAGCAAGTGGCAACCCCTAATATAAAGATTAAATCGTCTTTTTAATTTTTATAAAGGTAGAAGAGAAAGCTTGTTAGTTATGGTTTTAAGTCTTTGGAATTACCGAGTGTATTAAGTGTATAAGTGTATAGCTAATTCCCCATAAAATAACAATCCCCCTACTTTGCTCCACTTTATTCCACTGCCTATTATTATAATACCTAATCTCTATTTTTTTGTAAATAGATTTACACTTACTTTGCAAGACATTTTTTTACATTTTGTTATTTTTAATGTAAAGTAGTGTAAAGTTTAAATTTCTACTTTGAAAAGGTAATTTTTAATTTTCAGCTAGTATGATGATAGGAATTTACTATTTTGCTATAGTTAATTTATCATTTTCCTTGGTTACATCCTTTCAATTTGCAATATTTACTTGTTTTACTTTTAAATTGTCTAGTGGTAAGATAGGCCTACTTTTCATGAAAAGAACAATACATAAGAAAGGAACAACTATGCACGATGAAAATTTTATAAGTATATTATCAGATACAACTATAAAGTATTTATTAAAAAAGAAAGAAACTAGAAGAATCTTCTTTGATATGATTAAATATCTAACTAATATTGATTTAACCAACTATAGTATAGTTGATGCCGAACTAAATAGTGGCAATAAGATTAAGGATTACCGTCTTGATTTGCTACTCAATAATGGTGATATTTTAGTTAATATCGAGGTCAATAATCAGTATAACAAATGGACTAGTACTAAAAGTTTAGTTTATCTTTTTAGACTGGCTGGTAGTAGATTAGAAAGTGGTAGTGATTATCGAACAAAGGAAGTCATTCAACTTAATTTTAATAATACTTTCTTCACTAAAGATAAAGAAGCAGCTGTCTTAATTTATCAAATATATAACGAGAAATATCAAATAATTAAGAACGGAATAAAAATCTATGATATTTTTCTAGAAAAGTATAAAGGTATTTGTTATACTGGTAACAACAAAGAAGAGATGCTACTATCTATGTTAACAGCTAGTAGTGATGAAGAACTAAAAAGAATTGTTAACGGTAACAAGGAAGGAGTTTTTATTATGAGTGAATTAGAACGATTAAAAGCTAATGATGAGTTTAATGCTTACTATAATATTGAGAAGGTTCAAAAAATGAGTGAGCAAACCGCTTATTTAGATGGTATTGATAAGGGCATTGAAAAAGGTGTTGAGAAAAGCATGAGTAATGTTGCTAGAGTAATGCTTAAGGCTAAAGAGTCAATTGATAAAATTAGTCTATACACTGGTCTTTCCACCAAAGAAATAGAAAAACTTATCTAGGATATTAATGTGTGTTATAAACGAACAAGAAATCAGTAATATTAATTATTGTAAAAATAAAGACTATTTCATGAATAAAAAATGTTTCATTATATGATAAACCAGAAAAATAACTGGTTTATTTTTATTAGCAAAATAAAAGTTCTTCCTAGACAAGCTATCAGAAGAACAATATATTTATTTATGTTATTTCTTTTTACTCTTAGTTAGTTTAATAACTTCACTATAACTAATAACAGTAACAATGACTAATAATATCTGTAAAATTAAAACTATTATTCCAAATATGTTACCAGTCTTTAAAGAATTGATTAAGTAGTCAAACTCTAAAGAATTTAATCTTCCATTAAAAAATATAATTGAGGTAATTACTACTAATAGTATATAAATTAAACTACTAATAGCTTCCTTCCATCTCTTCGCTCTAAAAAATTTATAACAACTAACGCAAACTATTGCTACTAATAAACATAAAATTACTAAATATATAAAATTAACCATAAACTCTTCCTCCTAATACAACTCTGGTGGCAATACTTCATCCACTGCTTCCCTTAAGACTTTAGTAACCATTACTAATTGTTTTTCTTCTTCTTCATTTAATTTGACAGGTATTTGTTTTATGATACCTTTCCTACCAATAACCGCTGGCATCGAAAAGTATAAGTCATAATCATTTTGATAGTTAGAAACGGGGTAGATTTTCTTTTCATCATTTAAAATTACTTTAGTAAGTTCTAAAAGACAACAACTAACACCATGTGATGTATACCCCTTAGATGATACTATCATTCCACCCATTTTCTTAGTAATAGATGAAAGTTCATCTTTCTCTTCTTTAGTTAAATAGTTCTTTAGGGATGACATGGCAATATTAGCATTATTATAATAAACAAACTGACTATTACCATGTTCTCCTAGGACATATAGATTAATATCATTACTAGAAATACCTATCTTTTTACTAATTAAACTCTTTAATCTAATAGTATCTAACATAGTACCAGTACCAATTACTTTTTGATAAGGATAGGATAAATAAGTAGCCGTTAACTGACTTATTACATCAACTGGATTAGTAGCTACTAAGATAACACCATCAAATGATGTTTCAGCAATAGATTCTGTTACTTCTTTAACCATTTTACTGGCACCAACTAAGTCCTCTAACCTACTTTTCTTACTTTGTGGAAGTCCGAGTGTTAATACACATATATCAGCATCATTTAATGCTTGATAACTTCCTATCTTAATTGATAAAGAAGAACCAGTTAGTGTCATACCTTGTTCTAAATCAAGTATTTCTCCTTTTAATTTTTCTACATCTTTATCAATTAATACAACTTCTCCACTAATAGACTTATCAAATACTAACTTTTCTAAATAAGATAGTCCAACATGTCCTAAACCAACGATCACAATCTTAGCCATAACTTTTTATTCTTCCCTTCTAAATGCTTTTACAAATCTAGTCCATACCTTTTCATTGGAATAATTTAAAATACCTACTTTATATATTTTCATACCATAGTTGATTAATAGATATAAAAGACCAATTAATAAGATGATGGCTATTAAAATATCTAATAGACTTATCTCTCCCATTATATATAAAGTTGGGGCTAAAAGGCAAGAGATTAATGGAATGTAAGATACTATTTTTAAGAAAGCACTACCTTGAAACATACCAGCCATAATTGCTAAATAATAACCTGCTAATAGAATAAAAACGATAGGTGCTTGTAACTGTTGAAAGTCTTCAATATTAGTAGTCATAGAAGCAAGAATACCAGCTAGTAGTGAATAAGCTAAGAATGATAAAATAATTAAGATTAATAGAATTGGTAGTAATGATACTATATTACTAATTAAACCACTAGCAGATAGACTATCCCAGATACTTGTTATTTCACTAGGTATATTTAAGCTTCCATTTCTACTACTAATAAAGAAAGCAATTAAACCATAGATGAATAATAATAGGGCTTGTAGTATGACAAATAAGTTATTAGCTACTATCTTTGCTAAAAGATGAACTTTAGGACTTACATTAGAAATAATTATTTCCATACTCTTAGTAGTCTTCTCTTCACAAATTTCTCCTCCTACCATTTGAACTAGAAAGATAATTAACATAAAGAATGGTAAGATTAAACTAGGAAAGACTGTACTCATCACTAGTGACATATTTTCATCTTGACTTTTTTTATCACTTAAGACTACTCGTTCAATATCTATATTACTAGATAGTAATGCTAAGGTATTAGTATCTAGATTTAGTCTTTCCATAAGTACTTGTTGTTTAGTAGCATTTAAGCCTTGATAAAGCACTTGATATATTGTACTATCTATCTTTTTATCACTAGTAACTTTAGCTTTTAACAAGTTATCATCTAGATTAAGACTTATTAGTATCTCATCATCTTTTAATTTTTTCTTTTCACTATTAACACTTTTTACTACTATTTTTTTATCTTCTAACTCACTAGTCAATGTAGAAATATTATTTTTTAAATAGGGATAAGATATATTAGTTTTATCATAAACGAGTACTTTTAATGGTTTATCAAATTCACCACCGAAGAAGGTTATAATTGAGTTTAAATTAAGTAGGGCAAATAAGGATAGTGCAAGTATTATATTAACAGCAATAAACCATTTAGATTTTAATTTTTTATTAAAGCTTATCTTCATTAGATAGAAAAACTTCTTAGTCATTATTAGCACCTACTTTCTCAATAAATATTTCATTTAGAGTTGGTTCTGTTAAATCATATTTAGTAATATTATAGTCTTTTACTATCTTAAAGATAGAATCTGCTATAGCTAGACTTTCTATCTTTACTAAATATTCTCCTCTATGTTCACAAAGAGAAATAACTCCTTTTAGTTTTCTTATTTTGTCAAGTGGAAGATTATCTCCTCTAAGTAAGATATTTTTCTTTCGGTATTCAGTCTTTATATCTTTTAAGTAACCTGATACCACTACTTTACCATGTGATAGGATAACAAGCTTTTCACAAAAGTCTTCTATCTGTTCCATCTGATGTGATGAGAAAATAATAGAACAACCAGTTTCTTGTAATTCTATAATCGCCTTTTTTAACATTTCTACATTAATTGGATCAAGTCCAGAGAACGGTTCATCTAATATTAATAATTTAGGTTTATTAATAACTGCTGCAATAAACTGAATTTTTTGTTGATTACCTTTTGACAATTCTTTTATTTTTCTATTTTCATAATCTGCTATTTGAAATTTTTTTAACCACTTACGCATCTCTTTTAGAATGTTATCTTCACTCATTCCCTTTAAAACACCATAAAGTAGTATTTGGTCTTTTACAGTCATCTTAGTAAGTAGGCTTCTCTCTTCTGTAACATACCCTATTTTATCAGTTAGGTTATAGTCTATTTCTTTACCATCTAAAGTAACCTTACCACTTGAGGCATTAATAAGACCTAAGATAATTCTAAAAGTGGTTGTTTTCCCGGCTCCATTTTCACCTAAAAGTCCAAATATTTCTCCCTTATCTACATTAAATGATAAGTTATCAACTGCCTTAAATTTATTGTAATACTTAGTAATATTTTCTACTTTTAACATATTATTTTCTCCTTTACTAAAGTATAATTTATATACTAAAAAATGTCTACCATTCACCCCAATAATTTTTTTAATAAATTTTACAAAAAACAATTGACAAACTACCCTTTTATGGGTATTATAAAAATCACCAATTCGGAATTAGGCGAATTGGTAGCTAGTATCACACTAGCCAACCCCTTTTTATTCTTTTTGGAAGTTAGTTTTTACTAGCTTCCTATTTTTTTACAAATGAAAAGGGACTAAAATACAAGTACTAATTAGCTTAATAATCAAATTAAACAATTTATGCATATTATACATAGCATATATAGAAAACGGAGACTATAGCAGTCTCCACCAATCAGTACTTATAGTAACATAGTGAGTTCTTTTTTACTTAAACAGTATACTTCATTATTTTATCTAATGATTCTTTCCCTTGAAGCATTATTTTTGCTATAGCTAATTTTTTCTGTTAGCTCCTTCAGATAAGCCTAAACTTTTTCTTTCAGCTAGTCTATCATCTCTGCCACTAGCATATTCAGAGTTCTTTTCTTTTCTAATAACCGCTTCATAGTCATAGTAAGCATTAAATTCATCATTTAATTTTAGTTTTCCAGTTTGCTCATTAGTATTAATCCCTCCTTATAGTTTCCTACTATTTCTTTTAATTCTTCCACGCTCTCACTGGTTAAAATAGAACATAGTGTTGCAAGCTCATTCTTACCATTGTACTTAATGCCTTTAAAGTTACCGAGATAAATCTCGTAACTTTCTACGCCATCTATTTTAGTATGATAAACACTATCTCTAAAACAGTAGGTAACTAACTCCGACATTTTAGGCTAATCTAAATAGATAATTATATTGCTTTCTTCTTGGAAAGGGATTACTTCATAATTAACTTCTAGATTAACAATTGTATTATCTTTCTTAAATAATAAATCAAGACGGTAATCTTTAATATTATTACCAGTATTTAACTCTTGATCTATTAATGTATAATCATTAAGATCTATACCAGTTGCCAAATAAATAAGCCTATAGATGATATACCTTGTACTTTATAGTAGTATCATATAATGGTTTTATAAATTTCTTTGTCTTGACCATATTCCCCCTTTCTTCCCAGACAAGTAAAGAAAGGATAACAAATTTGTATATCATTTTGCAAACAGCCAATTTTCAAAATTCACCATTCCAAATTGGGATGTTTTATTAAATTGAATCTCTCAATTTAGTAAATTCAGACTATATTTTTACCTGGATTTGCCCCATTACCATCTAACAAAAAAATTTTCAATTATTTTATATCATAGATACTTATTTATTACTATAATTAAAGAATAATTTCTTAATATTTTGACTTTTTCGTACTAAAAAAGAGACTCTAATACGAATCCCTTATCTCATGCTTAAGCTTCTACTTCCACTAATACTTCATGAATAATATTATCCATTGAAGTTAGTTTATTCTTCATAAGTTCATTTTTAATATGATCAAAGTTTTCTAAAATCATATTAACCAACTTATCCATCATTGGAAGAAGCTCATTCTTCTTTTCTAAATTAGATACCATTACTTCTAAATTAGATAGTTTAGTATATCTACCATATTCTCTACTTTTAATAAATGTCTTATAGAAAGATAAGAAGCTCATCACGTCTATATTATTAAATCTCTTATCTTCTAGAATTTTAAAAGCAGTAGCCAAATTATCTTTTTCTATGGCTATATCAAGAATTGTCTTTCCTTCATTATTCTTTAAATTCCAAGCTAAATTATCATTTCTTTTTAACTTTTTAATAATACCTGCAACCTTCATATAATTTCTAGTTGCTAAAATATGTAGTAGTGTATTACCTTCATTATTCTGATGGTTAATAACGTCTTCATCTTTACTAAGATATTTACTAACCAATTCATACTGATGTAGTTTAGTTAATTTCATTAAGACAGTATTTCCATCTTCATCTAAAGTTGCTACACTTACTTTTTTCTTTTTTAACAAGTTATCTACTAGATAGAAATGTCCTTCCTTCATTAATTCAAAAATCAGGGACGGATCCTCTTCACATGCTAATATTGCTTGTTCTTCCGCGTAAAACATTTTAAACACCTCTACTTTTACGTGACGGCTTTTATTATATCAAAAAAAGCTATCAATGTCAAATGAATGTCCTCCATTCTATTGATAGCTTGTCCTTAAATTAGCCTTTTATACATCTTTTTACATTCTATTATTAGACTTAACCAAAGATTTATTCTTATGTTCAAATTCCTTTAGAAAACATTTTCCATCTTCATATACTACATGATATGTTGATTCTTTTTTTATTTCGTCTATTTCTTTTAAATATTCTTTGAAAGATGTATTAGCTAAAATATAATTTATTGTTTCTAAATTATAAATGTCACTAAAATTAGTAGATGGTCCTTCTACTCTATTTACGAATAAGGGATAAATTAATTTACTCATTTCTAGGTTGTTCGAAAAAATAGAAATATTAAAGGCATTTACTATTTTATCATAATCAATATATCTAGAAGTATTTAATACTCTACTTTCATCCTGACATGATAACAGATATTTACCAACCAAACTCTCTTTCTTTATTGCTAGTCTAGAAGTGGTTTTATTTTTATTTCTATTATAAGCAAAAAGAGCAAAATTTTGATTAATAAGTTCTTTCAAAACCGTATCATCTATATTATTATCATTTAATTGAAACATAAATTCCGCTGTATCTTTTAGGCAATCATATTCTAAATATTCATCATCTATTTCTCTAAATTTTATCATACTACTTCTTAGGCTTAATTGCTTCAAGTCCTCCCATATATGGTCTTAATACCTCTGGAACAATAATACTTCCATCTTCTTGATAGTTATTTTCAATTACCGCAATCATACCACGAGGTGATGCTACTACGGTATTATTTAAAGTATTAACATAGTAAGTACCATTTTCTCCTTTAGCACGAATACCTAGTCTTCTTGCTTGAGCATCTCCTAGAGTTGAACAACTTCCAACTTCAAAGTATTTCTTTTGTCTAGGGCTCCATGCTTCTACATCACAAGATTTTACTTTTAAGTCTGCTAAGTCACCACTACAACACTCTAATTGTCTTACTGGTACATTCATATTTCTAAATACATCAACCGTATATTTCCACATCTTATTATACCAGTCCATCGCTTCTTCATACTTACAAAGAACAATCATCTCTTCTTTTTCAAATTGATGAACACGGTAAAGTCCTCTCTCTTCTAAGCCATGAGAGCCACCTTCTTTTCTAAAGCAAGGTGAGTAACTTGTTAAAGTAATTGGTAAATCTTCTTCTTTAATTATTTGATCTTTATAACGACCTATCATTGAATGTTCACTAGTACCGATTAAATATAAATCTTCATCTTGAATCTTATACATCATTGCTTCCATCTCAGGAAATGACATAACACCAGTTACCACATCACTTCTAATCATGAAAGGAGGTATACAATAGGTAAATCCTTTATCAATCATATAATCTCTTGCATAAGCTATCATCGCTTCATGAAGTCTTGCTATATCACCAGTTAAATAGTAAAATCCTTCACCTGACGTACGACCAGCTGCTTCTTTATCCATACCATTTACATTCATAATGATATCAGCATGATATGGTATTTCATACTCTGGTACTTTAGCTTCTCCAAACCTTTCTACTTCAACATTAAAACTATCATCTTTTCCAATAGGAACAGATTTATCCATAATATTTGGAATAACTAACATCTTTTCTCTTAAAGATAAAGCTAACTCATTTTCTCTTTTTTCAATACCAACTAACTTTTCATTGATTTCTACAACAGAAGCTTTCTTCTCATTCGCTTCTTCTATTTTCTTATCACGCATCAAAGAACCAATTTCACTACTTATTTGATTTCTCTTACTACGAAGTTCATCACCTTCTTGTTTTAGATTTCTAATTTCTTGATCTAATTCTACTACTTCATCAACAAGAGGTAATTTTTCATCTTGGAATTTCTTTTTAATATTTTCTTTTACTATGTCTTTGTTTTCTCTTATAAATTTAATGTCTAACATATTATCTTCCTTTCATTACTTATTATTATAGTATTTTTAACTTGAAATTACAATCATTTTTATAAGAGGTAATCCCCTCTCCCATATTAGGATTATTATGACAATATATATTATCTAGGATAAAGAAGGATAATAAAATGATTGCTACTAAATACTTAATGCTAGGTTTAATTTTATTATATAAGTTATCTAGAAAAGGAGCTACTAAATAGGTAAAACCACATCCACCTAGTCCAAAGACTAATAATCCTTCCAAACAGACTCTGCCATTGATATTTATAAAGTAACCAGTATAATCCCACCATCTTAAGTTATAAGTAACTTCTAAATACCAAGATGTTAAGTATTCAATTATTCCACATAATAAACAAGTAAGTATAAATAATAGGTATGGTTTTTCTCTAAATGGTTTTAAAAGAATAAGAATTAATACTCCTCCATATCCATAGATAGGTAACCAAGGTCCCATAAGTGTTCCTCTATTTACAAAATTACCAGTACTAAATAAGTGAAGTGCTACTTCCCAAAGCCACCCAATCATCGCAAAGGTAAAGAAAAACAATATAATATTTACTAAGGAATAATCTCTTTTATAATCAAGTTTTAACCATTTACGATGTTCAACTTCTGGTATCATAAACTTATCTCTTGGATAACTTCCAGCACTTAACTTTCCATCCAAGTATCTATCATTTAATAACTCTTTTAATGATTCATCTTCCTTTAATCTATTATCTCTTACTTTCATATAAAACTCTGCTAATATCTCTTGATAATAAGGAGTTAAGAATAGTAAATCACTAAACTGAAAACTAATAGTACCAATAATATACCAAGGTATAAGTGAAAGTTCTAGCTTAAAGGCTTCTAATTTATAACCATCCATCATTTTTCTAGATAGATTAATCGCTTCTTTCCCACTAATATTAGGGTTTTCAGCTATTATATATGGTACTAACAAGTAAGAGTAATGTTTAATAATTCCCCCAATAATAGTTAAATCCCAAAGAAATTGATAAAGAGAAGTTAACATCATACTCTTAGCAACGGATAATGTTCTTTTAACTCTATAAATGAATAATAATTTATCTATATGTACTTTCTTATATTTAGTCCCTTCTATAAAGAACCTACACTTACCAACGGCCATAATATTCTTTATAAAAAGAAGAGCAAATATATCTAGAAATAGTCCTAATAATAATATAAAGAATAAAGATACATTTCCTTTAAATAGTAACTGATTAAAAGCTTTTAAAATACCAACTATCAGTGATTTAGATGATGACACTTGATTAGCAAAAACAGCAAGTACCCCTCTTGTATATTTTTCTTGTTTAGAAGTCTCTTGTTTTTCTATTTTCACTTCAACTTCTTTTTTTATCTCATCCCTAGATTTATTTTTTAAATTAGCTTTATCTTTTTCTACTGTTGTAACTATTTCTTTAGGGGTCTCATTAGGAAATATTTTAGTTACAAATGTATAACCATTTCCAAAAACAACAGTAAACAAAAAGCAAATTAATACTGCTTTAAAGTATTGTCTTTTTAAATCTTTAAATGCTTTTCTCTTTATTTTCTTTCTATCCATACTACCTACCTCTTTTAAAGAGTATAACATAAAAGTATTATTAATAGAAAAAATACTACTGTTAAATAAAGAAAAAACCTACTTCTAGGTTTAATCTTCATCAAATAATAATTATTTTACAACTATATTTACTAGTTTCTTAGGAACAGTTATTACTTTTACAATTTTCTTATCCTTAGTAAATTCTTTAACATTATCAATAGTAAAGGCCTTACTTTCCATATCTTCCTTAGAAATAGAACTATCTACTTCCATTTTTCCTCTTACTTTGCCATTTACTTGAACAACAATAGTAACTGTATCATCTTTTAGTTTAGCTTCATCATAGACTGGCCATGGTTCAAAAGCAATAGTAGTATTGTGTCCTAACTTTTCCCATAACTCTTCTGTTATATGAGGAGCAACAGGATTTAGTAATTTAACAAATCCTTCGGCATATTCTATAGGGAATACATCTTCTTTATAAACAGCATTGATAAAAATCATCATCTGACTAATAGCAGTATTGAAGTTTAAACTTTCAAAGTCTTCAGTTACTTTTTTAACCGTTTGATGATAAACTTTCTCTAGATTCTTATTTTCTTTATCTACTAACTTATCACTTTCATATAAACGATATACTCTATCTAAGAACTTTTGAGCTCCTTCTACGCCATTATTATTCCATGGTTTAGAAGCTTCAAGTGGTCCCATAAACATTTCATACAAACGAAGAGTATCTGCTCCATAGTTCTTAACTATATCTAGAGGATCTATTGCATATTCCGGATATCTTTTACCCATCTTTATACCATTGCTACCTAAAAGCATTCCTTGATGCACTAGCTTTTTAAACGGTTCTTCTACAGGTGATAATCCTTTATCATATAAATAATGATTCCAGATACGAGAATATATCAAGTGTCCTACAGCATGTTCTGGTCCACCGATATATAAATCTACTGGCATCCAGTGTTTTAACAACTCTTTATCTGCTAGTTCTTTATCATTATGTGGATCAATATATCTTAAATAGTACCAACTTGATCCAGCTGATCCTGGCATAGTAGATGTTTCTCTTACACCAGTTAATCCCTTATGATTATATTTTTTCCATTCAGTAGCATTCTCAAGTGGTGCTTTACCATTCTTTCCTTTATAGTCTTCTAATTCTGGTAAAATTAAAGGTAATTCATCATCATCTAAAACATGTATCTTTCCATCTTCTAAATAAACAACAGGTACTGGTTCTCCCCAATATCTTTGTCTTGCAAATATCCATTCACGAAGACGATAATTAATTTTCTTAGTACCACAATTATTTTCTTCTAAGTAATCTATTACCTTATTAATGGCTTCTTCTTTATTTAGACCATCTAGGAAAGATGAATTGATATGTATTCCATCATTTGTCATAGCTGTTGGGTTTAAGACGTAATCAAAAGTTTTCTTATGAAGTTCATCAGTTATTTCTTTTTCTATGATTTCTTTACTTACCCATTCAACATCAAATACTTCATCATCATCTAAATTTTGTTCTTCTAAAGAATCACTATTTAATTCAAATAGTAATGGTGTTGCTTCGATTTCAAAGTAAGTATCCTTATTATAAGCATAGTAGTGATGATTAATCTTGAAGCCTTCTTCTTTAAGTGTTATATCTTTATATCCAGTTTCTTCTTTTATTTCTCTAATAGCACAAGAAAGTGCTGTTTCACCATCTTTAATAGTACCTCCAACAAATAATCTTCCGCCATTATCATGCCAGTTAATAGTTAAATATTTATCTGTTTTTTTGTTGTAAACAACTGCTACTATTGACTTTTTCTTTTTTTCATCATTATGCTCAGTACCAGTTACTTCTTCTAACACTTGAACAATAGGGATATTAAATTTCTTAGCAAATTCATAATCTCTATCATCATGAGCAGGGACTGCCATAATAGCTCCTGTTCCATAACTTGCTAAAACATAGTCTGATATATAAATTGGTATTTCCTTATTATTTACTGGATTAATTGCATATCTACCAATAAAGACACCTGTTTTTTCTTTATTAAGTTCTGTTCGCTCTAAGTCACTCTTAGTAGCACAAACTTTTTTATACTCTTTTACTTCTTCTAACTTATCAGGAGTAGTTATTATATCTACTAATTCATGTTCTGGTGACATTACACAATAAGTTGCCCCAAACAACGTATCTGCTCTTGTAGTAAAAACTGTAAAATCTTTATCTGTATCTTTAATTTTAAACTTAACATGAGCTCCTACTGATTTACCAATCCAGTTTCTTTCCATTTCTTTAGTTGATTCTGGCCAATCTACTTCATCAAGTCCTGCTAATAATTTTTCGGCAAAAGCAGTCTGATCTATTACCCACTGTTTCATATTTCGTCTAACAACAGGATATCCCCCACGTTCACTCTTACCATCTATTACTTCATCATTAGATAAAACAGTTCCTAACTCTTCACACCAGTTAACTGGCATATCAATTCTCTTAGCATAACCATCTAAATATAGTTGTTTAAAGATCCATTGTGTCCACTTATAAAAATCTGGATCACTTGTCTTAACCATCTTAGACCAATCATAGTCAAACCCTAACATATATAATTGTCTTGTAAAAGTATTGATATTTTTCTCTGTAAAGCCATTAGGATTATTACCAGTCTTAACCGCATACTGTTCAGCTGGTAGACCAAAAGAATCATATCCCATGGGATGAAGAACGTTATATCCTTGCATTCTCTTCATTCTAGATACTATATCTGTAGCCGTATATCCTTCAACATGACCAGCATGAAGTCCAACCCCTGATGGATATGGAAACATATCTAAAACATAATACTTTGGTTTAGAAAAATCCCAGACATCAGTTTTAAATGTATTATTATCCTTCCAGTACTTATTCCATTTTTCTTCTATTTTACTAAAATTGTACATAATCTACCTCTTTTCCTATGAGTTTCAAATAACAAGCTTAGTATAACATTTTCTAATCTAATTGTAAATTTATTCAAAAGAAAAAAGTGACTAAGTCACTATTTAGCTTCAATTATTAACTTAATAGCAGTTCGCTCTTCCCCTTCTATTGATATATCAGCAAAAGCCGGAATACAAACTATATTTTTACCAGATGGGGCTAAAAAACCTCTAGCAATAGCTACTGCTTTAATTGCCTGATTAAGCGCTCCTGCTCCTACTGCTTGAATTTCAACTTTGCCACTTGATCTAAAGGCATTAGCTAAAGCTCCTGCTACTGAATTAGGGTTAGATTTTGATGAAACTTTAAGTGTTTCCATAATTTTATCATCCTTTCTTTATCTAACTAATTCTATGTATTTAATTAAATAGAAAGAACTAAAAAATTATCTCTTTTCAATATATTTTATTTATTGATTATTCTCCTAAATATGACGAGATACAAACTAAAAGAAAAAATATTTCTACTCATATTTTTCCTCAATTCATTTTCTATATATTCTTTACTCTTTCGTTCTAAAAGATAAAAATCACAACATCTCTTTTTAACATTTTCCGGTAAATGATCTTTATCATATTGCAATTTAAATTGTCGTACTTTTCTAAACAATGTATTTTTATGATTATTGATAAAAGTAGTTTGATTCTCAATTAATATTTTATATTTTTCATAAGTTATAGTAGGTAGTACTTCAGTTATACATTCTATTGGTGTTGGAATCATATTATTAATATTTACTATCTCTAATTTTCCTTTATCTATTTTAAAAACATCTATTGCTCTTTAACTCATCTTTAAGTGCTTTGGTCTAGGATATGCCAAAGGAGCAAAGTAGTTCAACCCATTAAAAGTATATACTACTCCAATATATGGCCGCTTTTGATTTTTATTATATGCCACTCTAGCATCATACTTTCTTAGGTAATTTATATAGTTTTCATCCAAATAGTATATTTTTAGCGTTTTTGACATATCCGTACCTTCTAAAATAAAAGCCAGGTAGTTAACCTAGCCGACTTTTTTAATTCCCTACTATGCTAATTCTCTACTAAGGCAAGAGTATTCCAACTTTTTTGAAACACTAATACTAATGTTTCTTTAATATTATATGAATTATCTCTCATTTAATACATCCACAATATAGCATAAAAGTGTGTTACAGTCAGTCAATTTATAGATTTTTTCTAACGTAAAAAAAGAAAGTTTTAAAATAAACTTTCTATCTCTTCTGGTTGACTTTGACTAACTGTAGGCTGTGTAGGTTGTACTGCTGTTGGTTCCACTACAGGATTTGAATTAACAGGAGCAGCTGCTACAGAACTGTTTGCAAAAATATCATTAGATGCCTGAGGTGTTACACTAGGTGTAACTGGTACAGTAGGAGCTTCTACAGTTGGTATTTCTATATTTGGTGTTTCAGTAACAATCGGTCTTTGAGGAACAATTGGAACTGATTGAGTATTTTCAAGCGGATTTGCTCCACCATATATTGGTCTATGTTCTTCATGAGAAACATTAGGTACTATCGGACTAACTCCACCATATATTGGTCTTGGCATATCAACAGTTGGAGTTTGAACAACCTCTTTCTTTTCTTGAACAGGTACTTCAGGCACTACTGGTTGATTAACTACAGGAGGAGTTTCTATAGTAGGAACTACCAGAGTAGGATCAACTTGACTTTGAATAGGTATAGTAGATGATACTACTGTACTATTTACTGGTGTAGATTGTTCTAATACATTTGGAACCTGATTATTTACAATAGGTTGTGGAGTAACAATATCCTGAGGAAGAGTTGCTGTAAATACAGCTGGTTCTACTTCTTGCGGACCGACCTTTTCTGCCATTGAACTAACAGGGCTAGTTGTTACAGAATCACTTGTAACAATAGGTTGTGAAGTTACTACCTGTTCATTAGTAGGAATTGTATCCTGATTAGTAGCAGGTGTAACAGCAGATACTGCTTCTTGTTGGCTTGCCTCTTGAGCCTTTACTACCTCTTTATTTGTTTTTGGTTTTTTGTTACCAGTCACAATAAATATAATTAAAGCAATTATTAAAAATAAAACTCCACCAGTAATAAGCATACCTGGTATAGTCATAAACCAATCTAAACTAAATGTTGCTAATATCATAACATCCATCTCCCTTAATCTTATATATTAAATGATAGCAAAATTTTTTTAATATTGCAACCGATTTTACCCACTTTTATTTTTTTAGTAATTCTTTAACGTTAAATTTACTAAAGTAACCTTCTCTAGGAATATCTTCAAATACAAGTTTTTCCTTAGTTATAGGATGATAAAAAGCTAAATGATAAGCATAAAGAGCCAAAGGAAACTCCCCTTTTTTTCCATATCTAATATCACCTAATAAATAATGTCCTCTACTAGAAAACTGTACTCTTATTTGATGATGTCTTCCAGTTAATAAGTTAATTTTTACTAATGAATTATTATTAAGTACTTCTAAAGTTTCAAATGATAAAACAGAGTCCTTACCATTTTTATCTACTTTACTTTGGTATTCTTCTCTTAATATTTTATCTTTATATGTACTACTTTCTACTCTTCCTTTAACTACTGCTAAATAGTATTTTTCAAATTTATGAAGTCTAATATCTTCTGATAATCTGCGAGCTGCTTTACTAGTCTTAGCAAAAACCATCACTCCACCAACTTCTTTGTCAAGACGATGAACTAACCCAAGATAAACATTACCCGGTTTATTATACTTATCTTTTAAATACTTTTTCAGTATTGTTAGCATATCAGGAGTATTACTGCCATCACTCTGACTCAAAATAAATGCATCTTTTAAAGCCACCAACAAATGATTGTCTTCATATAGTATTTTCACTATTTATCACTCCATCTACCATAAATACCACATGGCAATACTAAATTATTCTCTTTTATTGGAAGTCCTATCTCTCCACACTCTATCTTCCCTAATAAATCTTTAAAAGTTATTTTTAAAATGTTATCAAGTATCATAGGAGAAAGTCCTGCAGTATAAGAGTTTATTAAAAAGAATAATGGTTTTTCACTTAGTAATTCTCTACATAAAGTTATTAATGGAAATAAATCTTTTTCTATATTCCAAATTTCCTTATTAGCACCCCTTCCATAACTAGGTGGATCCATTATAATAGCATCATATTTATGACCTCTTCTAATTTCTCTTTTAACAAACTTTACAACATCATCTACAAAGTAATGAATATCACTATTTTCCAAGTTATTTTTCTTAACATTTTCTTTACACCAATCAACCATACCACGTGATGAGTCCACATGAACCACACTAGCACCTGCCTTAAGACAAGCAACAGTAGCAGCACCAGTATAAGCAAAGAGATTAAGTACTTTTATCTCTCTATTAGCAGACTTTATCTTATCAGTCATATAACACCAATTAGAAGCCTGTTCTGGAAATAGTCCTGTATGTTTAAAACCCATCTGTTTTATTTCAAATACCAAATCATGATAAGTAATAGAAAAATGTTCCTTAGTAGGTCTTAGATTTTCCCAATACCCACCACCAGTCTTACTTCTATTATAAATAGCATCAATTTTTCCTTTATATTTATCACGCAAATTACCATTATCCCAAATAATTTGAGGATCAGGTCTTAAGAAATAATAATCCCCCCATCTTTCATATTTTTCACCATTAGAAGCATCTATTATTTCATAATCTTTAAAATCTTTCACTACTAACATCTAATCACTCCATTCTATTTTAAAAGTAAAAATATAGTATGTAACTACTAAAAACTTACATACCATATTATACACTTCAATCTATTTCTCTGCAATAACGAATGGATTCAAAGCTGTTCCATCACCTTTAGTTATCAGTGTATCAGCTTTCAGGTTGATAACTGGGCGGACCCCATACGAATTCGACACGTTATTCCACGGATCCAAGCCTCCTGATGACATCACATTCCAAACGCGAGCACTCGAGTAGTCGGAAAAGAAGCCAGACGGAGAGAGCGTCCAGTAGGACTTACCATTATATAGATAATAATTACTGTTTGGTAAAAAAACTATTCCTCCAGCTAAGGCTACCTCATCAGCTAAAATTAAACCTACTGGATAGTCTAGTTTAGCACTTTCATTTGACATTTTAAATTTATCATTATTCTGACTACATTTTAAACTTAGTTTTTTACTATCTAGTAAACGAGTATATGCCCCATATGTAGTAGTTTGTGTTGTTAAATATCCTAAACCACCTGTTATACTTCTATCACTACAGAATGTTTCATCTGCTAATTTTGAGGTATAACTTATCATATTTGTTTTATACCAATTATCTAGTTTTGTTTTTATTGGCGAATCAGTCTTATTTGTTTGAGCTGTCAATAAACTATTTGAACTATACGATATTGGTTGGACTCCCATTTGAGTAGCACTATTATACCCAACGATTTTATATACTACATTACAACTAGTATTTAGACAACTATATAATTGATTATTTACTATTTCTTCATGATTGTCATTCCATGTTAGTTGCTTTATGTCTCCTGTTAAAGTAAATTTTTTGGTAGTCTCATCAAATGTGTATCCCGTTCCATAATCATACTGTTTTGTATTAGTAAACCAATCATATCCCGTAGTTCCGTTATTCTCATGAAGAGAGAAATTTTCATTATATTTATATCCGACATAAGTTTGATCCCAGTATTTACTGTTAAACTGGGAATAGCTTATCATCGTACTATCACCAGTATCAGATGTACTCTTACCAGAATAAATCATTCTGACAGAACCATCTCCATTTCGACGGATTATTCTCCAGATAAATCCGGCAAAGGATACATAATTATTCTTTACTGCTCCTCTATAATAATAACTTTCCCCATCATCATCTTCTGCCATATATAGTCCATCAGTCTCACTATCATTTGGTGCTATTTTATTAAAATCAGGTGTCCCTTTGGCTTTTATAGCAGTCTTAGCAGATTCTACTGTTGCTTCATGATTATTCATTACTAACATACATTCTGATAAAGTAGTAAAGCCATTATCTTTACAATATGTATCTTCGGCTTGTGCTACAGTATCTGAAGTTTGTCCATAGACATTTACCCTTACTTTATAGGTTAGTCCACCATTATCATTTTGAGGATTATAGTTCTCATCTACCCAGATTCTTAATCTATAATTAATTGTTGTTTCTCCTTGCTCTTTTAAATTACCAGTATATAAACTCATCATATC
The DNA here is from genome assembly GCA_934177995.1 of uncultured Bacilli bacterium. Taxonomy (GTDB): domain Bacteria; phylum Bacillota_I; class Bacilli_A; order RF39; family UBA660; genus Onthousia. Next base: position 17,172 of record CAKPPW010000010.1, on the reverse strand, counting down.
AGCAGGTCTTCCTGTATAAACATTCCCTGATGGTTCCTCATAGTATGTCCTTGGTGCCATTACTTCTGTCTCTTTTCCAGCACTATCTACAGTGGTTAAATAATACTTAATATTATTACCACTAAAAGTATTTCCTGTTTCTTCTTTAGCTGCTATTTCATAGTTGATATCTGTATTTCCAATGATAGATGATTTAACAGAAAAATCAAAATACTCTCCACTATTCTTTCTAGTCTTACCGGTATTATCTGTTGTAGGCAAAGCATTATTAATAGAAATAGTATTATTACTTTCAGTATAAAGCATGGTTATTGCACCTGTTGTAATTGTATTTTCTTTCTTACCTATTCCACTATAGATAAAAGCTGAATAACTGATTCCTATTACTACTATTAATAAAAATATTGATGTTGCTACCGTTAATATATTTTTTAGCTTTCCCTTATTCATCTTCTACCACCTCTTTTATTTTAGTATTACTCAAAATGATAGATTCATACCTTTTTATCGTTAATTTATTACTTTGACAGTTTGATATTACTGCTCTCATCACTGTCTCACACCTTCCATTCTTTATTTTATAAATATCATTATTCTTGACATTTTAATCATATCATAAAAATTGTATTTAGACATTTGGCTATATAACCATTTTTGGAGCATAGCAAAAAAGATAGGACTAGTCTCATAGCTCTATCTTTATTACTACACAATAAAAGAAAGTAGTTTTGTTACTTAATACCCCCCCCCATGTTAACTAGATGTAAACTTATATTATCCATGAGTGGGTCACCTCTACTTTCTTGTTTTTTGCTTATTTGTGAATTAAAATGTACACTTTTTATCATTTCTTTAGTTTCCACAACTATATCTTATCAAATATAATAAGGTTAATCAATAGTTTATCAAACATATTTTTTTTACATTTTATTTTGCAAGTTAATAACTAATTATTATAGATTATAGTAGAAAGTTTTTAATCTTATTTTTTCATTAGTATCTTTTGCTTAGTAAAACTTATTCTATCTGGTTGTTCTCCCTTTATAAAATAGCCATCAAATATTGGATCATCTACTATTTGATAATCAATATCTTCAAACTTAACTTTTTCTAAAGATGAAAAATCTACTTTACCATTTATCGTATAGGGAATATGATCTACTAAAGTATAGGCAAGCGCCATATCACGTTCACCTGGTAACATTTCTTTAGTCTTAGAAACTATTTCTTTAAATATGTCTTTACCAAGTGACTTATCTTTCAATTCGATAAAGGCAGTTGGAATAACACCCTCATCACGATAAGCATTTTTAATACCTACTACAGCACAATCTCTTACTTCATCAAAAGTATTAATAGCATCTTCTATGGGAACAGAATTAACTTGATGACCATCTGGTCTTTTCATAAGTCTCTTATATCTTCCTGTGTGAAATAAGATTCCATCTTCTGTCATGTACCCTTTATCACCAGTTTTATAATATTTAATATTAGTCTTTTCATCTATATAAATAGAATTTTTTGTCTCTTTTTGATTACCAATGTATCCCATAAACTGACTTGGTGTATCAGCATAGATTTCTCCTTCTTGATTATATGGTAACTCTTCATTTGTTTCTCTATCAGTAATTCTAACATTTACTGCAGGATATAATGTTCCACAACTACCTGCTACATGGCTTCTTTGATCATTCGTAGTAGTGGCAATCATCATTGTCTCCGTTGATCCATATCCATAAGTTATTTTCTGTTTACAATTATTCTTTGCTAATGTTTCATTAATCTTGTCTAACTTACTAGGTGATATTTTATCTCCTCCCATTACTAATAACTCGGCAAAAGATAAATCAGTACCATTAATATATTTACTATCAGGAAACATCTCATAAAGTCTTGGAACACCAATTACAATATTAGGCTTCTTTTCTACATATATTTGATCAAACTTATGAGCTTCTATCTTCGGAATTAAATCAACTATTATGCCATGTGAGGTTGCTCCATGCATTCCTACCGCTGATCCATATAGTGAAAAGAAAGGTATATAGCCAAAGAAAGTCATTCCTCTTTTTAAATGTGGTGCTATATAACTTATTTGATTAGAGGTTATATTATAGCCTTTATTAGACTCCATTGCTCCCTTAGGAGTACCAGTTGTTCCACTAGTATTTACTATAGCAGCTGGTATATCAGGATCATACAAAGAATCAGTTAATATACCATAGTCTTTAGCAGTTTTCATAAACTCACTTTGCATCAAGACTTTTTTATCTTGTCTAATCATTCTCTTTAATTCATACAACTTTTCTTTTGCTGTATAAAGTGCTTTCAGTTCTAAAGCACTCTTAGATAATTTTTCTTTTGACTTAATAAAATCATCATGAGGTGAAGCTACAATAATATTATCAGCTGGAATATCATTTGGTATAACATTCTTATTCATTGTATCAAGTAGTGATACTAAAAGCTTAGAATTAGATATAGTCATACAGTCAATTATTCTCTTAGCTGAACATCTTGGATCTACTAAGTATGGGGTAACTCCTATTCTATTACAAGCATAAAAATAAATCATTGTCTCAGGTATATTAGGTAAACAAATGGTAATAGTGTCTCCTTTATTTAAGCCATATTTTTTCAAAACTTTAGCTGTCTCTTCTATCTTTTTATCAAAAGTTTGAAATGTTCTATTCTGTCCAAAGTAAGAATAGATAATATCATCTTCATGCCCCTTATTCTTTTTTTTCATAAAATCATACATCTTCATATCAGTATCTTCTAAGACTTTTAAATCAATATCTTCAGAATAATACTTATAACTTGGTCTATCTATACTAGCATATCCAGTTGTTTTTTCCATATCATTACCTCCTTAATGCGAAATTACCTATATTTTATCACAGAGTATTTATTTTTCAAGAGAAAAGGAAATAATTTTTACAATTAAATTATTTCCCTTATATATAACAAACTACTATTTGGTAAATCTAAGTAAATAGCCATCCGGATCTTGTATTAAAAACTGCTTATCTTCTACATAGTAATTATTTACTCTATACCTATCTACTTGCATCTTTCTAAATATTTTTATTTTATTTTTTATAACCTTTTCATATAATTCATCAACATTCTTAACTGTCATACTTATATTAATGCCTCTTCCAAAAGGATATTCTAATTCACCAACATTCCAATTATTATTAACCTCTTCAATCATTAACTGATTACCATCAAGTTCTAAAAAACAAAACTTATCTTCTTCTCTTTCATATTTGATTTCAAATCCTAACTCAGTATAAAACTTTTTACTATTATCTATATTACTAACACTAAGTTCTGGAATTAATTTATTAAATTTAATAGAACCATTTTTTAATAAGTCTTTCTTATAATAGTTAACAAGTATCTCATCACCATTTGGATACCTTTCAAAGCTTGTCTTAATATAGTTAACAAAACCCCAATTAAAATATATTTGTATATTTCTTGTCTCTGATGGTTCAACTCCTAAAGTTAGGGTAGTAAATCCTTTTTGTTTCAAATCATCTTCCATAAATTTATATAATTTTGAAAAGTAGCCTTTATTTTCAAATCCTTTATTTGTTCTAAAAGCAGTTAAATAAGCTGTTTTCCCCCCTACTAAATTATCTTTATTTTGCATATTTAAATCATCAACAGAAATAATTGCTGTACACTCAGTTATTATTTTTCCATTTAATAATCCCATATATACAATTCTTGTATCTAAATTATTAAGAGATTCTTCTTTAAATTTCTTAAAATTTAAAGAGTTATTATGTTTTTTTATCTCTTCATCCCATTTTTTTATTATTAAATTTTTATCAGCTATTACGCATTTATATTCATCTTTCATTTTTTAAGCACTTCCTTTAGTTAAAGTCTAGATTATCTATTAGTAATGATATTTTTTCAAAATGTATTTTTACCAGTGCTAGTTCTTAATTTTGTACAATACAGCATTTTCTTCTATCTAATAATTATTATGTAATGTAAGTTTATCTTATAAATTACCTCTTCAATAAAAATTCTAAACTTTTAACCTTGCTATTAGTATCTTCAGGAATTGTCTTATCAAAAATAAAACCTTGTCCACCATTTTCAATCCATAGTCTGATATTTGTTTTTGAATCATCAATAAGCAATTTCCCATTTGGTTTTTCTACATCATGTTTGTTTACTCCAGGTGGAACAAAAAGTATAGGTGAGCTTATCTTTCTGTGTTCTCTTATGTCTTCAATTTTAACTCTCATTTCGTATAATGAGTGAATTTTTGTTAGAATCGCTATTTTTTTCTTCATATTTTCTAATTCTTTAATTATTTCAACAGAATTATTTATTGAACTAGCTTCCCTTATAATATAATCCCATTCTTCTGGATGCAAATTAGTATAATTAAAATATTCATTAAATTCATTCGCATCTTTATGATTATGAAGACCTATACTGTATTTTCTATCAAGCATTCTCTCTTCTGAATCAAGTATAACTCCATCAAAGTCAATATAAGTATAATTACCATTCATATGTTTTTTCCTCCTTGAAGGTATTATAGCATATTGATTTGAAGTATTTCGTCTTTATTATTTTATATTAACAATTCTTTTTATTTCAAAATGACGAATATCGTTTCTAAGTTCACAAAAAGCAGTTACATAGTAATTTTCTTTATACTTAAACAAATATAAAGGATGAATTATTCTTTTATGCTGACTACCATCAACATTATTATAAACAATTTCAACTTTTTCATTTTTACTTATAGCTGATTTTATAATTTTTTCAATTACATCTGATGAAGTTGTATCAACATTAGCAATATACTTACTCTTCTCCTCATATATTGAATACATCTTTTTAGCCTTATCTAAAAATTCTTCATATTTATCTACATATTTGAAATTGTTTTCAGATAAAAAATGCTTAACATTATCTAATAATTGAATATCATACTTATTTATACTAGTATAATTTTTTATTTCATCAATCATAAAATAGCCACCATTTGGTCCCTTAAAAGACTCAATTGCAATGCCATTATTACAAATTTCATCTTTATAATACCTAATCATTCTTTCTGTTACACATATTTTCTCTGATAGTTCTTTTAAAGTATAAATATTTCCAGTATTAAGTAAGTCTATCATATATAACATATTTGCTATTTTTCCCACTTCAATCACTCCAATTTAGCAATATTTCGCAATTTTTCTAAACACTGTAATATATTTATAGTTGTTCAACGAATGTATCATATATTCTAATATATCTATAAGTTATTCTGTTTGTTCCTTCTTTTTTTTCTTTCATAACAATATTCAATTCAACTAGACGTTTTAAAATATTATTAATAGAATTAACATGAGCCCCTAACTCCTCTGCCATTTCTGAAGCTGTAAACACTATTTTTTTCATCATTAAAGGATGCATTTTTAAAACAAGGCTTCCACTAATGGCATCTTTTATAGTTTTCTCATCTTCATCATATACTCTATTTATTTTTTCAATTCTACCAATATTTCTTGTACATTGATCTACAACACATTGTAAAAAGAATCTAATAAATCCATCTACATTACCATTTCTACATTCATTTAATGAATTATAATAATTGGCTTTAAATAACTCGATTATTTCTGATAAGAACAATATTGGAGCATCATCTTTTAGTCTAGCAAGTTGAAGTGTCATTAAAGCTCTTCCCATTCTACCATTGCCATCTTTATATGGGTGAATTGATTCAAATTGAACATGAGATATTGCAACTTTAATAAATGGTTCATCATCATATAGATTATTCATATATTCCATCAAGTTTTCTAATAAGAGAGGAACATCTTCAGGAATTGGTGGAACAAAAGTAGCTCCCTCTTTTCCTAATCCTCTAGGACCTATATAGTTTTGAATTGTTCTAATTTCACCAGGTGATTTATCATTCCCTCTAAGATAATAAAATTTTGTGCATTGAATTAATCATTGAAATACTAAAGTTCTTATTACTAAGTTTTTCATTAGCATATTCTAGCATTGTTTTTAAGTTTCTTACTTCTTGTATGCTATCGTTTGATTCTTTATAATTAATATAATACATATCATCTTGTGAAATCTGTGTTCCTTCAATTCTAGATGATCTGATACTCTCTCCTAATACTAAAGAATCCAAAAAATATTTTTGATCAAATTTAAACATTTTAAGTAAAGACTTATACTGTCCATACTTATCATTGGCTTGACCTAATAGTTTAATTGTTTCCTTATCAAGTTTATATGACATTGGTAACATTTTTGCTTTATATGGTTCCATTTTTATCACTCTCCTCTATTATAATAAGTAATATTTTGCAAAAAATACACATTAAATTATAAATCACTGTATATTTTACAGTAATTATTAACATTTTTCAACAATTTAATGTCAAAACATATATAGAGTCTATATTTTATAGTCTTGTTATTAATATCTTATATATTGTTTTTTCACTTTATCATTGTAACTATATCTCATTTATAAACAATTATATATAAAATAGAACCAAATAATTATTAGGTTCTATTAATCAAAAACGTATTATTTAACTGATGAATTACCACTTGCTATATCATAGATAGTATTTCTAAGAAGAACTAGATAAGATAATTTCTTAGTTGATTTTTTAACCGTTAAGTCTCCTTCTCCAACAACATTATTACCATCTTTAATTCTTATTTTACCAACTACCTCTCCTTTGGTTAAAGGTAAGCTATTCTTAGTTATTTTAATATCATAACTATATTTTTTCTTAGTATCACCTTTCTTAGATAAAATACCTATATCATAGATTGGTGTATACTCTATCTTCTTAGTACTAGCTTTTTCTATTCTTTCAGTCTTTACTGTTTCATTTTTCTTTTTTACTATTTGTACTTTATAAGTATTAAATCCATAATCAAGTAAAGCCATAGTCTCACTATTTCTTACTTTTGATACTTCTTCTCCTAAGACAATAGCGATTAGTCGCATATCATTTTTCTTAGCAGTTGCTGCAAGACAATACTTAGCAGCATCAGTATGACCAGTCTTTAAACCATCTGCCCCTTCATAAAATCTTACTAACTTATTAGTATTAACTAACCAAAACTTATTTGGTGTATTAACTCTTAGATAATCTTCATATTTAGAAGAAAACTTTAAGATATCTTCATGTTTTAATAACTCTCTTGCAATAACAGCCATATCATAAGCGGTAGAATAGTGTCCTTCTTCATCTAGTCCTGTACAGTTTTTAAACTGCGTATTTTTAAGCCCTAATTCTTTTACTTTTTTATTCATCTCTTTAACAAAATCTATTTCTGTTCCTTTTAAAAACTCAGCCATAGCAACTGTAGCATCATTAGCACTAGCCATAGAAATACCTTTCATCATCTCTTCTACCGTTAGAGTCTCACCAGTTGATAAGTATATTTGACTTCCACCCATACTAGAAGCATTAGCAGATGCCGTTACTTTATCAGTCCATTTAATTTGTCCTTTTTCTATCGCTTCTAATATTAAAATCTGAGCGACCATCTTAGTCATAGATGCTACTGCTACTTTCTCATCCTTATTCTTTTCAAAAATAATCTTACCAGTAGACTCTTCCATTAATACTCCACTCTTAGCATTAGGAATAAGTGCATTATCATCTGCCTTTACTACCATGGGAAACAAAAGTAACATAACTAAAAAACTAACTACCAATTTCTTCATTAAATAAATCACTCCTTGTTAAAAATTATGTAACTATTTAATATTTATGAATGATTATATCAGCTAAACATTATAATATAGTAGTGATGATTTTATGAAAAAGTTAGTTTTCTTAATTATTTCTCTTATAGTTATTATTTCATTAGGATTTATCATCTTGAAAGATAAACCTAAAAGTACTAGTAAAGTTAAACATAGTTTTATCATTGATGCAAAGTGTCTACCTTATTATAAGAGTAATAATATCAAAAGATATCAAGATTATCATAAACTTAATAGCAACTTATCAGTTAGTGATGTAGTAACAAGAGTTAATCTTAATCTAGATTTACCCTATTATACTAATACTAAAGAAGCAAAAAATTTAAATACTTTTTATACTCTAGTTAATAAATATAACTATTTAAAGGAAGAGTTTGTTCCCAACAATCTAGTAGAGATGACTACCCCTTATAGTAAGGAAGGTATTTATCTAGTAGAAGAAGCAAGGGATAATTTTTATAAACTAGTTGATAAAGCTAAGGAAGAAGGACTTACTATTAGAGCTATTTCTGCTTATAGAGGTTATACTTATCAAAAAAGATTATATGATAAATATGTAGAAGCTGATGGCGTTAATAAGGCTGATACTTATTCAGCAAGACCAGGGTACTCTGATCATCAAACTGGTTTAGTTGTCGATGTTGATAATACTATTAGTTCTTTTGAAAACTTTACTAATACTAAAGAGTATCAATGGATGTTAGATAATTCTTATAAATATGGTTTCATCTTAAGATATCCTAGTGGTAAAGAAAGTATTACTGGTTATCAGTTTGAATCTTGGCACTATCGTTATGTTGGTCTTAAATTAGCAAAAAAAATAAAGGCTAGTAACCTAACCTTCGATGAATATTTTACGAGATATCTTGATCTTTCTTAAGTCTTTTAGCAATATCACTTCTTCTAAGTTCAATAGTCTCCTGAATAACCCCGGCTTGATTAAAGCTCATACCAAGAGTAAATATATAGGCTAGAATATAAACCCAGAATAATAAGACTAAGATATTAGACATACTTCCATAGAAAATATCATAGTGTGAGAAGTACTCTACATAAAAAGCATATATCTTTGAGCTAAGTAACCAAAATATAGTAGTGAACATTGCTCCTGCTCTTACCTCATTACTAGTAACTTCCTTATCTGGTGCTAATATATAGATAAGTTTTATATTAAAGTATAGTAAGAATAAAGATAGTGGATATTTTCCTAAATGATATAGATTTCTTATAAAGGATGCTAGTTTAGCATTATGTAGATTAATTTCTGCTAGTGATATTAATGAGTCTCCAAAAGCCGGTACTAATATTAAGAAAAATAGTAGGCTTACTAAGATAAAAGTTAGTAAGACTGCTTTACTTCTCATTCTTAATTCACTATTATCTTCTACTTGATATATTCTATTTGAGGTAGTAATAACAGAGTATGCTCCATTACTAGCTAATAAAAAAGCAGCAATAAAGAAAACAGTTACATTAAAGTTAAGTCCCGTAGTAGCATCGGCTGGAAACAAAGTATTTATAACCGCATCAGGAACCGTTGACTCTAAAGCATTACGAAAGGCAGTCATACTAAGTCCTAATTTACTACCAATTGTTCCAACCAAAGCTAGCAAGGGAATCATCGAAAGTACTAAAAAGAAAGCAAGTTGACCTGGTAATATTCGCATATCAGGTCTTCTTACGATTGCTATTACTTTTCTTACAAATTCCCTAGCTCTACTTCGCATAACTCCTCCTATTTTAATCCTTGCTTCTTAGTCATCATTTCTAAAGTAGCTTCATTAATAGCATCATCTAAGCTTTTAATTTCATCAAAAATCATACTATATCCTACACAAGCTCCAAACTCATGAGGTAAGGCTTTCATCTCTTTTTCTATTTTTAAAGTATAAGTTGCTACTTGTTTTTCACTATAACCTACTAAGTATACTAAAAATTCATTTCCATCAGTTCTAATTATTTCTGTATTTTCTAACTGGGAATTAACAAGAATTGAAGCTGACTTAACAATTACATTGTCTCCTTCTTCATGACCATAATTATCATTGATATACTTAATATTATTTAAATCAATCATAACTACTGCTTGTGGATAAACATTACTTGCTTCCCATTCTGGAACTTTTTTATTTAAATAATTTCTATTCTTTAATCCTGTTAATAAATCAGTATATTTATGTCTATCTTCCTTTTTAACTTTCTTAACTTTCTTTTTCTCTTTAACATACAAATAAATTATTAATAAGACTACTAAAGGAATAAATATTAACATTAAGATTAAGAAGAATAACTCTCTAAAACTACTTCTTTCTACTACTGTTCGTTCTATATCAATAAGTCCGGCATTACGATAGTTATAATATGAGTTAGTACTTATTATATAGTTAAATAAGTTATAGAAAGCTTTATTTTCTTTCTTTACCATAAACTTATAGTCATTCATCATTGTATCGGTATAAATAACTACATAGTTTTTAAATTTAGTATGTTGATAACGGTAATAAACTTCTTTATCAATAACTACTAGTTTAGCATTTGCTTTCTTTACTAAACTATCTAAGTCTTTATAAGTAGTAATACTACTTCTACTATTATTTTTAAAGTAGTCATACAAAGAATCATTATCTAGCATAGCAAGTTTTTCCCCTTTTAAGCTTTCAAAAGAACCAACTATTTGACTATTACTTTGTTTACCTAATACTACATAGTCCTCAACAAAAGTTGATAGTGTTGATAAATAATTATTATTTTCCTCACCAAAGCCATAATAATCAAAGTAAATATCAACATCATTTTTCTTAATGGCTTTCTCTAAAGCTTCTTTACTAGGATACTTTTTAAAAGTAAAACTAATATTCATAAGTCTTTCAATACGATTGATATACTCTCCAGCAATACCCGCTATTTTACCATCTATTTCTACTTCGTATGGTGAGTTTTCTACATAACCATATACATAGTTTTTAGAGATTAAATCAGCTTTAGTCTTAGATGAGATATTATTTTCTTTCATATAGTAATCTAAGTAAGCTTCATTATACTCATTAACATATTCGCTATCTTTCCATTTCTTATAATAACTTTTAATTATTGTATTAAGTTTATAATTATCACTTGCTAGTGTTAAAACTACTTGTTTCTTCATCTCAGTAAAATAGTAATTAATAATATAATCTTTCTTACCAATAGTCTTATTTAAATACATTATATTAGGAATAATAATCATTTCTACATCTTTACTATCAAGGGCTTTAAATAAACTATCTACATCATCATAAGATTTATATACTAAGTTACTACCAGACTTTAAGTAATAACTAATATCAGATGCATCATCTTTTAATACACCAAAAGTAATATTTTTCATATCAGTTATATGATTTATTCTTTGATATTCTCTACCTAATGCAATATAGCCATCATTAAATAGTAATAAATCATTCTTAGTTAACTTAGTATCATTATCTAAGACTCTAAAGCTATAACCCTTAGAACTAATCTTATCTTCTTTTAAATAAGATACTTTATTAAACTCTAAACCAACATCTTGTTCAAAATCATTTAAGAAGTTAAAAAAGACTCCTTCTCCATTTAACCCATATAATGGATAGTCATTTATTACAGAAAAATCTATAACATTACTTTTATTTTCTTCCACCCATTTCTTCTCTGTAACTGTTAAAGCATTTTTAGCATCTTGTTTATTATAGTAGCCATAAACTCCAAAGAAGACTATTGCTACTATTACTATCGGTATTAGAAAAAATAATTTCTTTTTCATAATGTCTCCTATCTATCCTTAGTAAAAGAATAATGATCTCCACCTTGATGACGATATGCAATTACTGGGAACTTATCATCATCTTTAGTCTTTTTAATGAATACTTGTACATCATAAGCTTTCTTTTGTTTTTCATCTAAAGCTTTATCAACTTCATCAGGGAATGATTTAACATTATCTACAGTCATATCTTCTTTAACCGTAATAATTACGTTTAAGATTCTACCAGAAAATGATGTTGTTACTTTCTCTACTCCATCTTTTTCTTTTAGATTTGATTCAATCTGTTCTAAATCACTATTTTTTATTCTAGATTCTGTTAATCCTTCTAGTCTATCCCCATATATAGCTTTCGCTTCATTAGGGAAAAAAGTTAATTTTAAAGCAAATAATAAAATAGTTAATATTAAACAACAAATAACTACAATTACCGTCATTTTATTTTTCTTTATAAATTTCTTAATGTTTTTCATTTCACTCACATCCTATTATGTATTATACAATATCTTTTTAAAAGTATCAATCTAAAAATAGTTGACTACTTAATCTTAATTTTCTTAACTTCCTCTACTATTTGACTATTATTTGGCTCTTTATTTTTATCAAAAAAAGCTGGGACTAGTCTTTTAAATCTTGGTATTCTCATCTTACTATAATATAGTTGTTCATCAACCATATTTAGCATAAAATCAAACCATCTATTTATTTCATGATTACTATCATGTTCTAAATCAAAATAAATATCATCTATCCTATTAACATAAGTAAACTGATTTAATAGGATGTTTTGCGATAAGTTTAGAGGACAAAGCTTAAGTTTCATTCCATAAATATTGTTAATACTTTCCGTAAATTTCATATTATGAATCATTCTAGCTGTTCTTCCATTTCCATCACTAAAAGGATGTATTCTTACGAATAGTAAATGAGCAAGAGCACTTTTTAAAAAAGGATTACTATCTATTACTGATAAAGACTTAGTCTTATAAAACTTAATAAAGTCATCCATAAATGGTTTTACATCAGAGGGTTTTGCCCCATACCAATATATTTTCTCCTTACCACCTATCATAGCACTTACTCTAACCTCATTATCACTTATCACGATAATCACTTTTCTCTTTAGTAGCTACTTCGTGAAGTCTTTTAATATTAGCATGACTCATCTGTAGTGATGTAAAAAAACAATCATTTTCTAAGATATCTTTATTTTTAACATAATGTTTTTCTATTTTCTGAGAAGATTTTACTTCTTTACTAATTACTTCTAAAAAATAATATATTTTAGTATAATCATCACATTTTGAAAGAACAGTTAAATACTCATCAAACTCTTTATTAGTCTCTTCCATATGTTCTAAGACAAAGTCCTCTACTGTTATTCTATTTACATATTCTTCAAGTGGAAAATAATCAAATTTATTAAGATTTACTCCATTTTCTATTTTCATTAATAATCACTTCCTTTATTTAAATGACATTACTTTAGTTTTTTTCTTTTTCTCTTCTATAAAAGTAAAGTCTTTTTTATATTGTTTTAAGAAATACATCTTATCTAAATCATTATCAAATATTATATCTGCTAATTCTAAAGTTTTAGGTAATAAAGCAAATTTATCTGGTTCTTTTTCTAGTTTATAATCTAAAAAGTCTTCATCTATCTTTTTATTCCTTGCTGCTAACATCAGTTTAGTAACCGTATTAATATTGTTTTGCCAAATCAACTCATTGTCAGTACCATTAGGGCTTCTAAACTCTACGGTATTATATACATCACGATGAGTACTTTTTAGTTTAGTATAAAAAAAGGATAAAGCGTTTTTCTTAGATAATATAATTGCATAATATAATTCTCTTAAATCCCTTGCTTCATTAATATCATCAAGTCTTCTATAATATGTTTCACTTACTAGCTTTGCATACTTAGAGGCACTTTTTCTAGCTAGCTTATCTTCTCCATTTAAAAAATAGACAAGTTCATTTTCATATATCATATAAGTTTTAAGAAAACATCTCCATGCTTCTAAATCAGCATTCATTATGTGACTTCCTACATGAATATGTCCACCGGCATTTCCTTTAGTATAAACTTTATTTTTCCTTAAATAATTACATATCTTTCTTAATTCTTTCCAAGTAGTAAGGGAATCAGTTAATATTGGGGAAGTAACTTCTCCTCCCATTTTTAAAGTACTATCATCATCTGAGTGCCATTTTTTAAGTGTTCTTATAGTGTAATTATCTACTTTTTCCCTCTTAAATTTCTCATATTCTATTTCTATCCCAAAAGTAACAAACTCTTGAAGAGAAAGACTATCACGATAGTATAGTTGTTGTTTATTAAGATAATCAAAGTATTCATCCAATGATTTCTTATTTAATTCTGACAGTTTATCACTACTCATATCTAGTAGCCCCCCTTTAGATGCTATATATTATATACAAAAACTAAAAATAATCAAGAAAAAAACACTAAACCAAGTTAGTGCTAAATTACTTTTCTTCCCCAAGTAGCCAATCAAGAATATTAGTTTTTCTTATATTTTGTCATTAACATAATTATATAGTCATCTTTTATACCACATTTTTTAAATATTCAAATTTTTCTATTATAGCAATCATCTGAATCAATAATAACATATTATTTTTTTGCAGTATAATGCAATCTTTTTATGTAAAACACATTTTTTTGCAAATCATATATATTTTTTTAATCTTTTAAGCATCCAATAGGAACAACAAAAACCCCATCTTCTCTTTTATAAGCATAATTACCAGTTGCAGTTAGAACCATCATAAATGATGGATTTTTCATTGTCTCAGTATCTATCTTATCATAAAGCTTTATTAGGTTTTCTGCTCCTTCTTGAATCAACTTATCGCCACCTAGTTTTATTTCTATTAGTCCATAAGAGCCATCTCTTAAGTGAACTACAGCATCACACTCTAAATCAGATGAATCTCTATAATGATACACTTTTCCATTATTAGCTTCAGCATACACTCTTAAATCTCTTATGCATAATGATTCAAACATTAATCCAAAAGTTTTTAAATCGTTAATCAAATCATTTGGTCCCATTCCTAAGGCAGCTACTCCTATTGAAGGGTCAACAAAATATCTTGTGTCTGAAGTTCTTGTAGCAATCTTACTTCGTAAATTAGGATTCCAGGCAGGACTTTCTTCTACTACAAAAATTCTTTTTAGAGCATTCACATAAGAAAGAACAGTATCTGTATCTAAAGATGTAGAATCATTTTTTATCATATCTTTTCTAAGTGTTTCATTATTCGCTTGAGTTCCAATATTTCTAGAATAGCTTCTCATTAAATTCCTTGCTCTTTCTGGTGAACGACTAATACCATCAACTCTTGAAATATCAGAATTTATTACTGCATCATAATAATCATAGGCTTGTTCTAAAGCGATATCGCTTTGCATAAAAACACTTCTTGGCCAACCACCCCTACAACATAAAAAAGCAATATCTTCTAGTGACAAAGAATTTAATGCACTTATTTTATTTGGATTTAAAAATAATTCTTTTAAACTTATTTCACCATTTGATTCTCCAGATTCAAATAAGGACATAGGTCTCATTGTTAACCAAGAAAACCTTCCAGTACCTGTATGACTCACATTATCCATATTAGCAGGTACAGCTGATCCTGTTAAAATAAATTGTCCCTCTTCGCCTCTATGGTCAACTTCAAATCTAACAGCATCCCACAATTTTGGTGCTAATTGCCACTCATCTATCAATCTTGGAACATCACCATTTAATAATAGACTTGGATTAATATCTGCTAACATTACATTTTGTTCTTTATCTTCAGGTTTAGCCATATACAAAACACTCTTAGATATTTGCTCAGCTGTAGTTGTTTTTCCACACCACTTTGGACCTTCTATCAAGACAGCTCCCTTACCTTTTAGTTTTTTTTCAAGTATTTTATCAGCAATTCTTGCTCTATATTCTCTCATCAAATTTCCTCCTTATGCTTATTATTATATTCACTTTTTAAAAAATAATCAAACATTTTCGGTTAATTGCTGATTATTTTTCGGTTAGTTGCTGATTATTTTTCGGTTAATCGCTGATTCTAAATAAAATATAGAAAAAAAGCACTATCACATAATAGCACTTTTATTTATCAAGTTCCTCTTTTAATAATTTATTAGCAAGAGCAGGATTAACCTGTCCTTTAGATTCTTTCATCACTTGTCCCATTAAGTACTTCAAAGCTCTATCATGACCACTCTTATAGTCATTTACACTTTCCGTATTACTATCAATTACTTTCTTGATAATATCTTTTATCAAAGAGTCATCTTTTATATTTTGAATATTTTTCTCTTTCATAATCTCCTCAATTGATTTATCTTCTTCTAAGAACATATCAATTAAATCTTTAATATTATTCATAGATAAACTACCATTATCTATTTGGTCAATTAACTTGATTAATCTATTAGTAGTAATAGTAGTATCACTTAACTCTTTTCTAGTTCTATTTAAGTATGATGCTATATCACCTAGTAATAAGTTAGCTGCTACTTGATAATTAGTTTTTTCATTAAGTAAAGGTGTAAAGAATGATGAAAAACTTCGATTAGAAATAATCTTCTCTATTTGATTTTCTTTAATACCTTTTTCTTTATATAAGTTTCTTAATTCATCAGGAAGTAGTGGAATTTCTTCAATTGAAGAATTAATCATTTCATCAGTTAAATAAAGATAGGGAATATCAGGTTCTGGAAAATAACGATAATCATTACCAGTTTCTTTAACACGCATTAAGATAGTATCATTTTTCTTACTATCAAATCTTCTTGTCTCTTCCCTTAAAGTTTCACCTTTAGCAAGCAATTCTTTATGTCTTATAATTTCTTTATCTATACTAAGTCCAACATTATGAATAGATCCAATATTCTTAATTTCTGTTTTAACCCCTAACTCATCAGTATTAGAAATAGATACATTAGCATCACATCTCATACTTCCTTCTTCCATCTTACAGTCTGATATATCAGCATAGAAAAGTATCTCTTTTAACTTTTCTAGATATTTCATCGCTTCTATACTACTATTAATACAAGGTTTTGTTACTATTTCAATTAATGGTACCCCTGCTCTATTAAAGTCTAATAAACTAATATTTCCTCTATGAGCACTCTTACAAGTATCTTCTTCGATATGCATCTCTTCTATTTCTATTTTTTTCTTCTTACCATCGACTTCTATTTCCACATAACCATTTCTACCAATTGGCGTTCTATTCTGAGTTATCTGATAGTTCTTAGGAATATCTGGATAAAAATAGTTCTTACGGTCAAAATGCATTACTTTAGAAATATCACAGTGTAAGACGTGACAGGCTTTAATACCTTGTCTTACTACTTCTTTATTTAAGGTAGGAAGAGTTCCAGGATAGCCCAAATCTACTGGATTAACACAAGTATTAGTAGGCATTCCATAAGTATTTTTACTATCTGAAAATAATTTAGTATTACTCTTTACTTCTACATGTACTTCAATACCAATTGTTGCTTTATATTCACTCATCTTTGATACCCTCTTTCTATAAAGGATGCTAATTGATA
>CAKPPW010000009.1 GCA_934177995.1 uncultured Bacilli bacterium | reverse complement strand
ACCTTACGTATTTATTGTACAATACTTTTCTTAAAATTAAAAGACTATTAACAAAAAATTATTTGTCAACAGTCTGAGATTGTTATAAATAAATTTTTATAACAATCTTTTTTTACGCTTATTCTGAATGGTTAATTCTTAAACCAGTGTAACTACTCAATTAATTTCATTTTTTTACTTTCAAATAGTACTTTATCTCTGCTACATCTTTAATTTTTTTCTTTTCTGATAACAACTTCATAGTTATTAAATATTATTAAAGTATAATCAATAGAATCTATCATCTCCAAATTTTCTTTCATATTATAGATACTTATAATTAAAGAATAATTTCTTAATATTTCAATCAAGAAAAAAGACAGAGATAACTAATCCCTGTCTAGTAGTAAATACTACTTTTTCTTTTTAGCATCAAATTTCTTTCTTTCTTCTGTATTTAGTATCTTCTTACGAAGTCTAATATTATTAGGAGTTACTTCTATTAACTCATCAGAATTGATATAATCAAGAGCATATTCAAGTGTTATTGGACGAGGTCTTTTTAAAACAACTGTATGGTCACTTCCAGCCGCTCTTGTATTAGTTAATTGCTTACCTTTAGTAACATTAACAGCTAAATCGTTATCACGATTACATTCACCAATAATCATTCCTTCATATACTTCACAACCAGGTTCAATAAACATAATACCACGGTCTTCTAAGTTTCCGATTGAGTAAGCGGTTGCTTGCCCACTATCAACTGATACTAATACACCTAGTTTTCTCTCACCAATATCTACACTTTCATATGGTTCATAAGATGAGAATGTATGGTTTATTATTCCATATCCCTTAGTCATAGTCATGAAGTCAGTCATGAAACCAATTAATCCACGAGATGGAATCTTATAGTTAAGTCTTACTTGATTTTCAAAGTTTTCCATGTTTTGTAGATTTGCTCCGCGTAGTCCTAATTGTTCAATAATAGACCCAACACAGTCTTCTGGTATTTCAATTTGTAAATCTTCCCAAGGTTCATACTTAACACCATCTATTTCTTTGATAATTACCTTAGGCTTAGATACTTGAAGTTCAAATCCTTCACGACGCATATTCTCAATTAAGATACCTAAATGTAATTCACCACGACCTGATACTAGGAAACTATCATTACTAGCTGTTTCTACTTTTAAACTAACATCTTTTTGGGTTTCTTTTAATAATCTTTCTTCAATCTTACGAGCGGTTACTAATTTACCATCACGACCAACGAATGGTGATGTGTTAGCTCCGAATGTCATTTGTAGGGTTGGTTCATCTATATGTAGAACAGGTAGTGGTAAAACTTGTCCTTGATTACAAATAGTTTCTCCTACTGATATATCTGCAAGTCCAGCGATAGCTACTATATCTCCTGCTTCTGCATGATCTATTTCTACTCTACTATAACCATAGTAACCGAATAGTTTTTGAATACGGAAAGCTTTAGTAGTACCATCTAATCTAACACAGTTAACCATCTCCCCTGTATGAATCTCTCCATTATGAACGCGACCAATACCAATTCTTCCGACAAACTCATTATAGTCAAGTAAAGCTGGTTGGAATTGTAACTCTTTTGTATTATCTCCACTAGGGGCTGGTATTTCACTAATAATTAAATCAAGTAATGGTTCAAAGCCAGGTTTTTGAGTAGAAATATCATCTGATAAACTACAAGTCTCATTTAAAGCACTAGCATAAACAACTGGGAACTCTAATTGGTTTTCATCAGCACCCAACTCGATAAATAAATCTAATACTTCATCTACTACTTTAGAACAACGAGCACTTGGTTTATCTACTTTATTAATTACAACGATAGGTTTTACTTTTGCTTCTAAAGCTTTCTTTAAAACGAATCTAGTTTGAGGCATAGCTCCCTCATAAGCATCTACTACTAATAATACCCCATCAACCATATTCATGATACGTTCAACTTCTCCACCAAAATCAGCATGTCCTGGTGTATCTAAGATATTGATACGATAATCTTTATAGTCAAGAGCAGTAGTCTTAGCAAGAATAGTAATACCACGTTCTCTTTCTAAGGCATTTGAATCCATTGATACATTACTAACGTCTTCATTATCTCTAAACATACCTGAGGTTTTTAAAATACCATCAACAAGGGTTGTTTTACCATGGTCAACGTGAGCAATAATTGCTATATTTCTTTTTTTCATTTACATCACACTCCAAAATACGTTCTAAATTATATCATATCTTTTAAATAATTACTAGACATAATATTAAAATAGCACTGATTTTTAATTAATCAGTACTATTAATAGATTCCCTAATACTAACTACTTAGCATTATTTATTTGACTCATTACTTCATCAGCAAAGTTTTCTTCTTTTTTCTCAATTCCTTCACCTACAGCATAACGAATCATTGAAACGATTGATCCACCATTATTCTTAACGAATGTACCTACGTTTACACTAGAATCTTTAATGAATTCTTGTTCTTCAAGACAAATTTCTTTATAGAATTTGTTAAGTCTTCCAGTAACCATTTTTTCTGCTATATCAGCTGGTTTTCCTTCATTCATAACTTGTTCTTTAATTACTTTACTTTCATGATCAACCATATCAGCTGGTACATCACTACGAGTTGCACAAACTGGAGCCATAGCTGCTACATGCATAGCAACGTCTTTTGCTACTTCTTCACTTGTATTAGCAAGTACTACTAAAGCACCAATCTTTCCACCCATATGTAAGTAACTACCAAATACTTCATTGTCATTTTTTTCTACTAATTCATGACGACGGAAAGATAATTTTTCTCCAATCTTAGCAGTTAGAGCAACTAACTTAGCTTCAATTGTCTCTCCATTATCATCAAATGATAATACTTCTTCATGAGTCTTTAAGTTATTAGCTAAAATAGTATTAGCTAAATAATCAACAAAGTTTGTAAATTCTTCATTCTTAGCCACAAAGTCAGTTTCAGAATTAACTTCTAGGATAACTGCTTTATTACCATCAGTTACTATTTTACAAAGTCCTTCAGCAGCAACACGACTAGCTTTCTTCTCAGCTTTACTGATTCCTTTTTCTCTTAACCAATCAACTGCTTCACTCATGTTTCCATTAGTAGCTTCTAGAGCTTTCTTGCAATCAAGCATTCCAGCTCCAGTTTTATCTCTTAGTTCTTTTACATCACTTGCTTTAAACATAATTATTCCTCTTTCTTTATAAATAATTGATTATTAAGCTGCTAACTTTTCAATAATTTCAGCTTTCTTAAGACCTGTTACAGAAATATTTTTTTCTTTTGCTATTTCTTTTAGTTCAGCTACTGTCATTTTATCATAATCAACAGTTTCTTTCTTTTCTTCTTTTACTTCTTCTCTAGTTTCTTCTTTTTTCTCTACTTTAGAAGCTTTTTCAGCGGCTCTTTCTTTTCTCTTAGCATCTTTTGCTTTATCTTCTTCAGTAGTGTAATCAATTACTTCATTTCCATTAGCTACTGCTATAGCGTTAGTTAAAGCTCCAATAACTAATTTTACAGCACGAACTGCATCATCATTTCCAGGAATAACATAATCAACCATATCTGGATCACAGTTAGTGTCTACGATACCAAATACAGGTATTCCTAAAATTCTTGCTTCTTTAATAGCTATTTCTTCTTTTCTTGGATCTACGATAATTAAAGCATCAGGTACTTTCTTCATATCACGAATACCACGTAAGTTTTTATTTAACTTCTCATATTCTTTCTTAAGTCCTGCAACTTCTTTCTTAGGAAGTAAATCAAATGTTCCATCTGCTTCCATCTTTTCGATTTCTTCCATTCTTCTTATTCTTGATTTGATAGTCTTGAAGTTTGTTAAAGTACCACCTAACCAACGTTCATTGATGAAATACATATTTGTACGAGTAGCATTTTCTTCAGCTGCTTCTTGAGCTTGCTTTTTAGTACCTACAAATAAAACCTTTCCACCGTTTTCAGCTATTTCTTGTAATGCAGCATAAGCTTTTTCAATAGCTCTAGCTGTTTTTTGTAAATCGATAATATAAATATCATCTCTTGTAGTATAAATGTACTCCTTCATCTTAGGATTCCATCTTCTTTTTTGATGTCCAAAATGAACACCAGCTTCTAATAAATAATTCATTGATACAACTGTCATATATTTTTCTCCTTTTCGTTTTTATATCTTCTATTTTGTTCTAAAGACTACCACCATCACTGGCACTAGATAATCTAATTCCAAAATATGTTTATTTGTTTAATAATTCAATAATTTCAGCTTTTTTAAGACCTGTTACAGCAATATTTTTTTCTTTTGCTATTTCTTTTAATTCAGCTACTGTCATCTTGCTATAATCTTTTACTTCACTTTTTACTTCAGTCTTAGTTTCTTCTTTCTTAGCTGGTTTTGAAGCTTTAGCTACTTTCTTTTCTCCTTTAGCAACATTAACTAATTCAGTGAATGCTTTAGGATCATTAATAGCTATTTCTGATAACATCTTACGGTTAATTTCTACACCGTTCTTAGTTAATCCATTAATAAATTTTGAATAACTGATATCGTTTAGACGACATGCAGCATTGATACGAGTAATCCATAATTTTCTGAATTCTCTTTTCTTTTGTTTTCTATCACGGAAAGCATATTGTCCTGAATGCATTAATTGTTCTTTTGCAGTTTTATATAATCTATGCTTACTTCCAAAATATCCTTTTGCTTGTTTTAATACTTTTTTATGACGAGCTTTTGTTGTTGCTCCATTCTTTACTCTTGCCATACTTTCTCCTCCTTCATCTCATTTTAAAGAACATTCTTTAAACGATTTTGATCTGCTTTACTTAAGTTAGATCCTTTTCTATTCTTACGATTTGCACTAGTTGGTTTATAACCAGTATTGTGACGACTTCCTGGACGTCCAATTTTAATATCATTTTTACGTTTTTTGACTACTTTTGCTGTTCCCTTATGTGTTTTAATTTTTGGCATAATTTTATTCCTCCTACTTATCTTTTTTTGGTACTAACATCATCGTCATGTTACGACCGTCTAATTTTGCTTGTTCTGCAACTTCAGCATATTCACTTGCTTGTTCTGCAAAACGTTCTAAGACTTCTTTACCAAGTTCTGTATGTGCCATTTGTCTACCTTTAAAACGAATACTAAGCTTAATCTTATCACCTTTTTTAAGGTATTTAATAGCATTTCTTAATTTTGTTTCAAAATCACCCACATCTATTACAGGTGATAAGCGAAACTCTTTTAATTCTGCTTGATTAGCTCTTTGTTTCTTTAAAGCATCCTTTTCCCTCTTTTGTCTTTCATAGCGATACTTATTATAATCCATAACCTTACATACAGGTGGATTACCATTTGGATTCATAAGTACTAAATCAAGATTGGCATAACTTGCTAATGTTCTTGCATCACTTATTGATTTAATTCCTACTTGTTCTCCATTTGGTCCAATAACTAATACTTCCTTGGCTCTAATCTCATCATTAATCATTAGACTATTCTTATCTTTTGCGATAATTAACACCTCCATAAATTAAGAAAAAGTGGATAAATATTTATCCACTCTAAAAACCATATTATTAAATTATAATCTTGGCTTTTTACCTATTGCTCTTTAGCAATCAGGTGGATAAACATCGCTTTCCTTTTCTTTAACTGCTAATATTATATGCAAAAAAATAACAAAAGTCAAATACTTTTTGCTATTTTTCCTATTTTTTCTATATCTAATCCTATTTTTTCATAAAATTCATCTAATTCTTCAATTGACTCTGCTAACATATCTATTAAAGGTATTCCTCCACTATATAGTGCTAACTCAAAATATGCTTTTTCTTCATTAGTTATTATTTTATTAATTTGTGGATAAATACTTTTTATATACTCTTCTTGATTAGAAAGTGACTCTTTACTAAGTGCTACTATATAGGAAATAGAACGATTTCCTCTATCAGTTGTACAACTACTATTTTGAATAAGGGAAAATCCTTGACTTGTTAATGTATCTATTTGAGAATAGTAATAATGATTATAATCATACTTAACATTACTATTTCTAAACCAATCACTAGCTAATATTTCATTCTTAAAACATAATTCATGTCTTTCATGAGTTGTTTCTATCTCATTTGGAATCATTAAACAATGTCCAAAAGAGTGAGCTATTCCATTTGGTTCTATTACTACTCCTTTTACTTTATCTATTTTTATTGACTCATCGCTCAACAATATCACCCCTATCTTATTCTTCCTTTAGCATCTTGTTTAGAAAAACCTAATTCTTCATAAAACTCATCCACATCATATATTATATCTTCAAGAGCTTCACCCCGTTTTCATAAATCATTCCCTCAACATAACATGGCTCTGGTACATCTTGTACTTCTTTAATAATAGGATATATATTTTTAAAATAGTTCTTAATATTTGGTATTGATTCTTTTGCAATTTGAATACTATAACAATAATAATTAGTTCCTCTTGGATTAACTGAACTATGATTTATAACGAAAGAAAAACCATACTTAGTCATTTCTGGTATTTGACTAAATAGAGTTTCATCTTGTTTATAATCATATCCATAGTTTTTAAACCATTCTCTAGGTAATATCTCTCTTTTAAAACTAGGATCATGTGCTTCATCAGCTGTAGTATTTAAAACCATTCTACATTTTCCAAAAGAATGAGCTATTCCATTTGGTTCTATTACTACTCCTTTTACTTTATCTATCATAACTAACCACCTCTATATCTTTATTATGTTTACTAGCTTCTTCCATAAAGCACTTAAATATTTTTAAAGAGTTTATATCAGTATCTAACATCAACTCTGGATGCCACTGTACTCCCATACAAAATGGATAATCTTTTAATTCTATTCCTTCAATTACTCCATCTTCTGCTAAAGCTGTTATTTTAAATCTCTCGTTTTTAGCTACTTCTTTAGAATGAAAACTATTAACACCTATTTTATCTTTAGAAATAATATTATAAAGCATACTATCTTTATTTATTATAACATTGTGAACTGGCTTATCTTCTGTTTCTCTTACCCAACTAGTATTATGAATATTATCATCAACATCTTTTAGAAAAAAGTTATCTACTCTATAATTAGCAAGTAGTTGCATCCCAAGACATACTCCTAGTATTGGTATTTTTCTTTCAAGTGCTTCTTCTAAGATAAAGTAATCATATGGACTTATCTTACTACCACCTGGAATAAATAAACCATCACACATATCTAACCAGTAAGTAGCAAGACTCTTTTCTTCTTCTGTTGGTAAGACATAATCTTTATATTTAGTATCATAATACTCCATATTTTGCATTGGGCATAAAAGAAGAGGATTACCTCCCATCTTTAAAATAGCTGTTCTTGTACTATCAAAAACATAATTTAAGCATCTTCCTCTTTCATTTACATCATATCTTGTAAGTATACCAATTACCGGTTTCATTAAAATTCTACTCTTTCTTTAATATAGTCTTCTAACTCATCTAGTTTTACTACTACTTGTTCCATAGTATCTCTATCTCTTACGGTTACGGTATTATTATTAATAGTCTCATCATCAATAGTAATAGCGAATGGTGTACCAATAGCATCACATCTTCTATATCTTTTACCGATACTTCCTGCTTCATCATAACTACAAGAGAATTTACTAGCAAGACTTTTCCATACTTCATGAGCTTTTTCACTATGATATTTCTTAGCAAGTGGTAATACTGCTACTTTATATGGTGCTAAATATGGATGAAGATGTAATACTTCTCTTGTTTCATTATTATCAAGCATCTCTTCCTCATAAGCATCACATAATACGGTTAAGAACATTCTATCCACTCCAACACTAGGTTCAATTACATAAGGAATATACTTTTCATTAGTTTCTGGGTCTAAATAAGCTTGACTAACTCCTGATACCCTTTGGTGTTGTGTTAAATCATAATCAGTACGAGAAGCTATTCCCCATAACTCACCAAAACCAAATGGAAATTTATATTCAATATCAGTAGTAGCATTACTATAGAAAGATAATTCTTCTTTTGAATGATCTCTTAATCTTAAGTTTTCCCTTTTAATTCCTAATGATAATAGGAAGTTATAGCAATAGTCTTTATAATATTGATGCCACTTTAACTCATCCCCTGGCTTACAGAAAAATTCCATTTCCATCTGTTCAAATTCTCTAACACGAAAAATAAAGTTACCTGGTGTTATTTCATTTCTAAAACTTTTACCAATCTGACCTATACCAAATGGTACTTTAAGTCGCATACTTCTTTGAACGTTTAGAAAATCAACAAATATTCCTTGGGCTGTTTCTGGTCTTAAATAAACAGTGTTTTTAGCATCTTCTGTTACTCCTTGGAACGTTTTAAACATCAAGTTAAATTCTCTTATATCAGTGTAATCTAATGCTCCACAATTAGGACAAGTTATATTATGCTCTTTGATATAGTTCATTAACTCTTCATGATTCATTCCTCCTGCATCTTCTACTCCATCAGCTTCTACTAGTTTATCAGCACGATGTCTAGTCTTACATTTCTTACAGTCGATTAAAGGATCTGAGAATGTAGCAATATGACCTGATGCTTCCCAAGTCTTTGGATTCATTAATATTGCACTATCTAGTCCTACACAGTTTATATCTTCTTGAACAAATTTCTTCATCCAAGCATTCTTAATATTATTCTTAAGTAAAACTCCTAGGGAACCATAATCCCAAGTATTAGCAAGTCCACCATAAATTTCACTTCCTTGAAATACATATCCATATTGTTTACAAAAAGCCACTAGCTTTTCCATAGTTAATTTTTCCATAAACTTCCTCTTTTCTTTCTTATATATTATAGTTATTTTTTTTAATATTAACAAGTCAAATTTTCTAGTTTACTTGAAGATAGTGTAAGAAATCACTAGTGTTATTATAGCAGCAGCTAATAGTAATAACCCTACTAATATAAATATAAATGAAATCTTGTTAGCAACTGGGTCTTCTATATCTGTTTTATGTAATTTTTTTGTATCTTTATCTATATAAGCAATCACTTTTTGGCCTATCTTATAGTAATTTTTCATCCCACCTACTTTTCCTATAACTTCATATTCCTTATCTTCATAAATATATCTATAGACTGGATAGTAAGTTATTATCCGCATATAACTATCACCTGGTGTATAAAAGTCAGTACTATCATCTTCTTTGACATCTACTATAACTGCATCAACTTTAACTAACTTGTCCCTACCCATAAGTTTTCTATAAATCAACAAATATATACCAGCTGATAAGAAACATAAGGACATAAGAAATACAATAATAATAATTAATTTTAATACACTTGGAAAATCACTTAACATAACCACACCTCTTCTATACTAGATTATAAATTATTCTCTA
This sequence comes from uncultured Bacilli bacterium, assembly GCA_934177995.1. Lineage (GTDB taxonomy): Bacteria > Bacillota_I > Bacilli_A > RF39 > UBA660 > Onthousia. The sequence continues at coordinate 37,424 of CAKPPW010000009.1, read as the reverse complement.
GTTCTTCACAAGATGAAATTATCTTAAAGTAGCAAGATAAGTCTTCATCTTTATTTATATAGTTTTTCTCTTTTAGACTTTTAAGTTCTTGAAGCAGTAAGTCAAAGTCACCAAATTCATTATATAGATATATCTTTTTGTCACATTTTAGTTCCATTTTACTATCTAACATAGTATAAAACTCTGCTCTTGTTCCTACTCCTCCCGGTAAAAAGATGATTATATCACTTTCTTTATATAGATTAGCAATTCTATCCGTTACTGTTTTAACTTTATATTTAGTAGTACCTCTTATATTTTCAAAGTCATTAGTATCAAGTCCATAAATAGTAATATTTTTATTATGTTCAAATAAAACATCTTTTACTTTCTTTAATAGACCAGTCTCATTTGGTCCCATTATAAAGTTATCATACTTAGATAGAGTCTTTGCTATTTCATAAACCTTAGTAGTTATCGCTCCATCACCATTATAACTACCACCCATTATTCCAATTTTCATTGCTACCTCCTAAATGAATTTTGGTAAGAAAATAATTATACCTATAATACTTGCAAAAATAGCTGCTATCAAAACTGCTCCTGCTGCTGCATCTTTTGCAAGTTTCGCTTTCTTATTCTTCTTAGTTGTTACTAAGTCAACTGTATTTTCAATCGCTGTATTAATTAGTTCTAGACTAAAGACTAAGGCAAATAGCAGTAAACAAATAAGCCATTCATTTAGTGATAGTCTTACATAAACACCAGCAATGACAACTATTATTGATATAAGAAAATGAATAAACATATTTCTTTCTTCTTTAATAGTAGAAATAATCCCTTCAAAAGCATATTTAAAGGAAAAGGTAAGTTTAGTTTCATCTTCCTTATCTTTTAGAAAATTACTTTCATACATAATAATAAGAAAGAATAAATAAGCAAGTCCTAAAGTAATACCACCTAATATATCGGTAAGATAATGTACTCCTAATATTAATCTACTTAGAGGAATAGTTATTATTAGGAATAAGAGTATTCCTATTTTTAGTTTTTTATAGTTAGATTCTTTATCTTTCATTACAAGATAGAGTAAGAATCCATAGAATGATATAGCTATAAAGGTATGCCCTGAAGGAAAACTATAATCAGTTAACAAGCTTTGACCAATGATTGGTCTTTCTCTTAAAAAGATATTTTTAGCAACATTAATAATTAAGCCACTACTAATTAAATCTAGGAAGAGAAAAATTCTTTGTTTATTTGATTTTAAAATAAAGACTAAAAAGAAAGATACTGCTATTAGACCTTTAACACTTCCAAAGAAAGATACTAAAGTAGCAACTGATAATAAGATATTGTTTTTTATGGATATTAATAAGTAATAAAGTAATAAATCTTCACGCATCGTCGCTTTAAATAAAACGGCAGTGGCTACTAAAATAAAAGCAAATAGGGAAATAATTATATAATTCTTTAAATGACTCTTCATACACTACTCCTTCAACAAATTTAATGTTGTATTTAACATTTTTCTACTTTTTAAATATATGCCAGTATATCTATCATAATATTCTTCTAAAAATCTATATATTTCTAAGTTAGTTTCATCAGCTACTTCAATTTTGGTTATTTTACTAATATCTAGTAGAGAATACATTCTTATTAATTTAATGGCTTTAGAACTACTATATCCTCTATTTTGATAACAATTAGCACAAACGAATCCTCCTAAAGTAGCATCTAGTCCTACAATATTTGTTTTATCACCACAAGATGCACATCCATCTAAAATTGGTTCTACCCCTAAATAAGTTAGATACTTTAACTGTATAATATTAGTAATAGTCTCTTTATTTAGACCTTGTTCTATCTTATCAAGGGCATTAACTAATAAAGACATAATCTCTTTCGCATCACTTTGTCTTACTACTTGATAAGTTAAATCTAAAATAAAGGATGCATAACATAGACTTGCTAAATCAGTCATAATCTTAGGATAAGCATTAATCACATCAATACTAGATATTGTAGAAATACCATTTTCACGATAATAAAAATGAAAAGTTCCATAAAGGAGTTTTCTACTAGTTCCTCTTAGTTTACTTTTCAAATTACGACATCCTTTAGATAAGATACTGATAAGGCCGTATTCTTCCGTTAAAACATTTAGTATTTTACTAGAATCACTATAGTTTACTTCACTTAAGATGATTCCCTTCACATCTACTATCTTCATCCTTATCACTTTCCCTTATCTTCTTATTAAGAAGAAAATACCTAACATCCCCTGTTTCTTTAAATAATTTCCATATTAATTCATCCATTTGTATCACCTACTACTAATATGAGAGAAAGAAACATTTTTTATTCATTTTCAAAACCGAATTCTTTTAAATACTTTTCTTCTTCCTTCCAGTTTTCTATTACTTTTACATATGTTTCTAGATAAACTTTTTTACCCATAAACTTTTCCATTTCATATCGTGCTGCTGTTCCTATTTTCTTTAACATACTACCATTTTTACCAATGATAATTTTCTTAAGTGATAATCTATCTACTACGATTAGAACTTGAACTCTAATTAAGTTATCATCTTCTTCATACTTTTCAGTATAACAAGTTATAGCATGAGGAACTTCTTCTTTAGTTAATTGCATTGCTTTTTCTCTTACAAATTCTGCTAAGATAAATTTAGTAGAAACATTAGTTAAAGCATCATCTTCAAAGATTGGTTCACTATCTATTAAATATTTTTTTAAAGTAGTAACTAAATCATCTAGTCCATCTTTCTCTAAAGCTGATATAGGAATAACTTCTGCAAAATCAAAGTCCTTAGTTGCCTTATCTATTATTTTAAATAATGTTTCTTTGGCTATACTATCTACTTTATTTAATAATAGAAAAACTGGTACATCTTCAATCTCTTTTATTTTATTTAGTATAAACTGATCACCCTTACCAAACCCAGTCTTAGCATCTATCATAAATAAGATAACATCTGCTTGATCCATATTTTGATAAGCCGTTTTATTTAAGACATTTCCTAGTTTATGAATTGGTTTATGAATACCTGGTGTATCAATAAATACTATTTGGGCTTCATCATCTTGATAGATTCCTTCAATACTATTTCTAGTTGTTCCTGCTTTATCAGTTGTTATAGCTAAATGAATATTTAAAAGTCCATTTAGTAAGGTACTTTTTCCGACATTAGGTCTACCCATAATTGTTACAAATCCACATTTTTTCATTTAAAACATCTCCACTATTCTTGGTACATAAATAATTGCTAGGATACAAACAGTCATTATAACAAAGACAAATTCTGCCGCACTAGCCGTATCTTTTGCCATTTTTGCTAGAGGGTGAAATTCCCTAGTAACAAGATCTACTGTACTTTCAATTGCTGTATTTAAAAGTTCAGCTGCTGAACATGATCCTATACAAATTATAACTGCTATCCATTCTAAAACTGTTATCTTAAATACAATTCCTAGAATAATAAAGCAAATAGATGATAGAAAAAGTACCATTAAACTAGGTTCTGATGTATAAGCAGATATTAGGCCTGCTACTGAGTTTTTTATAGCATACTTAATTCTTTTAGGACCAAATTTTCTATTCTTATCTTTTAATTCCATACTTTTCTAAGACCTCCTCTTGTTTGGCAAACATTATTTTAGCATCACTTTCTGTTTGATGGTCATACCCTAATAAATGATAAAAACCATGAACAGCTAGAAAACAAATTTCTCTTTCTAAACCATGTCCATAAGCTTCTGCTTGTCTTTTAGCAGTATCAATACTGATATAAACATCTCCAAGGACTCTTTTACCTTCAGGTAATTTACAAATATCATCATCTTCTAAAGCAAAGGTTATTACATCCGTTGGTCTATCAATATGTCTATAATCTTTATTCAACTTCCAGATATAATTGTCATCCACTATGATGATATTTAATTCAGCATCAATGTTTTCCATCTCCATAGCTTTTTTAATTACTTTTTTAACAGTTGTTAGATAAGGGACATCTTCCCCTGTTTCATTATAAATTCCGATTTTTTTCAAAGTTCATCACCAACATAAGTTTAACAAATTTATCACAAGTTGTCATCATTAACAATTAATTTCACTTAAAAAACACATAGAAATCTTTCTATGCATTAAAGTATTATCTTGATAAATCCAATTAATAATAGAATTGCTATTATATTTAGCATCCATTCTTTAGATAGTAATGGTTTATAAAACTCTCTTGCTTTTAAAAACAAGATATAGACGTAAAAGCCAATCATTCCTCCTACCGTATTTAACATTATATCATCTATATCAAATACTCTACCTATCATTAACTGAGTTGTTTCTATTGAAACCGAAGCGATTAAGGTAAGAACTAGAATAGGAAGATATCTATTTTCTTTTAATATATAACTGCAAAAGAAACCATAAGGAATAAACATAACTACATTACCTAAAACATTTTTAATAAACAATCTACTACCAAGTGAGTATCTAAATATTTCTTTAAATGGTATTAAATTATTGCCTGTAACTGATGTAGTATCTTGAAAGGTAACTACTTGAAAGAGACAAAGAATGTAAATCATAAAGAACAGTGCTAAAACCTCTTTATACAAGACTATCTTTCTTTTATTTTTAATAATATCAGCAACTCTTAATGATACAGCAATTATTACTGATAAAATAACCATTGGTAAGCTAAATTCTAAGACATTTTCAATAGAATTTCCAAGACTATTTAACATAACAAGTACCTCATTCTTTCTGATTTTCTAAAGTAATATCAATATTTTCTAGTGATTCATAACTAGTTATATCTTCTTCTACTTTGAAAAACAATTCTACTTCTATTCTATCAGCACTTGTCTTTTTTTTCAAAACATTTATTGCTAATATTTTAATATCATTACCAATTCTTTGTTTTAATTTATCAGTAGCTAATTTTTTTATCTTCTTTAATGCTTTGTCTTCTTGATAAGCAACTTGCTTTAGTTTAATTTCTTCTTTTTTAGTAAAACTAATTCTAAAAGGAACAAGAGGACTATTATATAGGATAGTTTCTTTAGAAATACTATTATTATATTTAAATAGTTCTGATATAAAGATGTTCTTATCAAGAAATATAATTTCTAAAGTATTCTTTTTCTTACCAGTCTTAATTTCTTCTTGATAGATGGTAGGAAGATTAAGATTTACTTGATACCAAACCTCAGCATATACTTTTCCTCTTGCTGCCACTTTAGTTTTAATCTCTTCTTTATTTTTGATAAGTCCACTAATTAGAGTATCACCTTTATCTACTACATCATTCTTCTTAGTAGTAACTTCTCCATAATCAGCTTCTATTCTAGTGATTCGTCCTTTCTTTTTAGCTATTATACTCCTAGGTTTTAACTCTTCTTCTTTAGGATTATTTATTCTTCTAATTACTTTAACTTGATACATAGTACCAATTTCTTCTATCTCTAACCATTCTAAGTAGTCCTTTTCTTTCTCTAGTATTTTTTCTCTTATCGCTTCTTTTCTTTTATAAGAGACTTTAAATCTAAATCTTGTGATACCATTTTCTCTTAAATCAGTAAGAATCATATCTTTTATCTCTTTATCAGTTTCCACTACTCTAACAGAAAAGATAATATTGGTTAGCAAAATAATTACTAGAAAAGCAAAAATAGTAGAATAAAGAAATATCTTTTTAGTCTTATATAAATGAATTAAGTAAGCTTTTCCTGTCCTTTTTAGAATAGTTATTTCATAAGTAGGCGCTAGTTTTTTTATCTTTTGAAAGTACTCTTCTTCTATTTCTAAAATTAAGTAGTCTTTTGTCTCCTTCTTTTTAATAAAAGGAATCTTTAAAATAATTAAAAGTGATAGGAGTGAACTTGGACGACGACCTTCTATTTTAATTACATAATGACTCATTATTCTAACTCTACTTTAGTTAAATTTCCCTGAATTAAAAGTTCATCGTCAAGCATCTTTATTAAAGATAATTTATTACCAGTTAAAGTTATTTTTTTATTTCTTGCTACAAAGGCAACTCTAGTATCTGAAAGTGAGAGTATTTTTTCATAGTTGGCAATATAAACATGATCAATAAAAATATCGAAATGAAATTCATTATCTTCAATATAATTTTTTATCCTATTATATCCTATCATTTTTCCACCTATATAAATTTATGTTAGAAAAAAAAATAAAGACCATTAATTAGTCTCTATTTCCTCTAGATTGTCTGCGTTCATTCTTGCGAGCATTCTTTTTAGCTTCTTCTCTTGCTTTTCTTCTTCTAACCCCTGGTTTATCATAAGCATCGTGTTTCTTTGCTTCTGAAGGGACACCACTACGAGCAAGCTTTTGCTTGTATTTTCTGATTTTAAAATCTAAGCTACTAGTTGTGTTATTTGACTTCTCTTTTGTTTGTGTCATTCGGCTATCCCTCCCTTCGTTTTTTTCTACAACTGATTATAACACTTGATAGGCATTTCTGACAACTATAAATTTACATTTTTTTTACATTTTAACAATGTTTTATGATATTTCCACCAAAATAATAACCGATAAGATAACAAAATATGATGAAAAAGATAATTAGAACTATTTTAACAGCTTTTCTAAGATTTAGTCTAAAGGACATATTTTATCCTCACTAATTCTTCTAATTGATGAACCTAAACTTTTCCCTGAATCAACTAATATACTTATTAACTTATTTAATTGATTTAATATCGTTCCACTTAAGGTAGTGGCTCCTCCTACTATTAATAGTAAGTCTTTATCATTTATTTTTTTCATTAATTATTCACCTCACAGCCCTTTGGATTAGTATAACCTTCAACTACTCCGACTAGGAAAGCTACTATAGCAGTAATTCCCACAAAAGCCCAAACAGAAAAACCACCTTTTATTCTTTTTAATTTATCATCTTCTATTTTTTGCATCATAACCTCCAACTCTTTATTAATACTTTTAACAATGATATTTTTTTAATAGGTATATAAATGTTACCTACTTTGTTTTGGGAAAGTTTATTATTAGTTGATAATACTAGGTAAACTAAATCTTCTTTTTCTATATTTTCTATTATTTTATAGATATACTTTTTCCCCTGATAGTAAAAGAATTTATTCTTTGTAATATTATTTAGTTGTTCCTTAGAAATAACAGTTTCTATTTCTTTATTATTTATATTACAAGTGATTGACTGATAATCAAAAATGGTTATCTTTTTCAAGAACAATATAGTAAGTATTATCATAATAAAGAAAATTATTGTTCCAACAGTTAATAGATTATTATTCTTCATAAATTGTTCCATTCTTTAATACATATCTCTTATTAAACAAATCCTTATTCTCTAAACGATGAGAAATATATAAAATCGTTGCATCTTTGTAGTTATTAAATATGTTTATCAATAGTTGTCTTTCACTTTTTATATCCATATTACTAAAACATTCATCAAACAGATAAATTTTACTATTACGATAAAGTGCTCTAGCACAAGCTATTCTCATTTTCTCACCAGTACTAAAACTTTTTAACTCCATTTCATTTATAGTATGAACGTTTTTTTCTTTACTAGCTAATACTTTATCAAGGCCAGTCACCTTTAGAATTTTATTGATGTTATTCATATTTACTTTTTTTCCCATAGTTATATTTTCTAAAAGTGATTTGTCTTCTATTGAAACATTACTGGTTACATAGGAAATGTCATCTCTTAAATCTGCTAAATTGTAATGAGTAATATCTAAATTATTAATTTTTATCATACTAAATTCTGGTTCCAAATATCTACCTAATAATTTAAATAAAGTACTCTTTCCACTACCTGATTTTCCACAGAAAAAGATATGAGATTTAAAAGGAATAGTTAGATTTATATTTTTAAGCAACTGATTTAAGCCATAAGAAAATGAAAGATTGTCAACAGTAATATCTAATTCTTTTTCATATATATTAGGAGAATACTTTAATAATAATTCTCTTTTAAGAAGAAAGAAGTCATCTAGTCTATCTACTGTTTCTTTATATTCTTTTTTTGCTAGTAATTGAATTATTAAAGTTTCTTCATTTTTCAAGGTTACTCCTATAAGACTTTCTAAAAATATAAAGGTAGAAAGATTATTTATTTTTTTAGTACTGATTAATAAAACAGATAGAAGAAAGAATAAGGAGAAGTAATTAATATTTTCTATTAATAGAAATAAGTTTTTAGTCTTTTCCTTATACTTTTCTAAAGAACTAGTAGTTACAAAATAACTAGTCATACTATTATTTAATTCTTTTGATTTATTTTTTTCATAGTGATATCCTTTTATCATTTCAAAAAAATGATAAGTGCTTGATATTGATGAGTTAAATTTATCTCGTTGATAATAATAGTTTTGTAAGTGCTTACCAAGTCCTTTCTTTTGAAAGATAACTAGTAATAGAAAAAATACATTACTAATTAATAAGAAGAGAAAAACTCTTAAAGATACTTTTAAGAAAATTAAATATAAAACAAGAAGCAGTGGTATTACTCGTAAAATGATTAACTTTTGATCAATAAAAAAGTTACTTATAAATTGAACATCCTGAAAGATAGAAAATAGTTTTTCATTTTCTGTTCGTTTTAAACTAGTTATCGGAAGTGATAAAAATTTGTTTATTACTTTATTTGCCAAAGTTTTAGAAATAGATAATTTTAATGTTAATTGATAATTAAATAATAAATAATCTGCAATTATTTTAAGAAAGGAGATTAAAGCAAAAGGAATGATTAAAGTATACATATTCTGTAAATTTTCTGGTATTAGTGCATAGTTTAGAAATATTTTTAGTTGAAAAAAGGTAGCAAGCTCTAATATAAGACTAATTAAAGAAATAGTTAGAAAGGAAGCAAAATAGCCTTTTTTAGTCTTTACCTGGGTATTTAAGATACTTGTTACTACCCTATATTTTTCTATTTTCTTTAAGAAAGCAGTGGGTTTCACAAAAAGATAATAGTTAGTACTTTTACTAACAAAATCTTCACTAGTTAAGTTATATTTTCCTTTGGCAGGATCCATTATATATAACTTATTAGCACTAATTTTGTAGATTACTACGTAATGATACTTATTTGTATTCTTATCTATTACTAAATGAGCAATACAAGGAAGAATATAGTTATTTTCTAAACTTATATTTCCTTCTAATGCTTCGCATTTAAACCCTAACGATTCAAATACTTTTTTTAGCCCAAATAAAGTTACCCCTGTTCCATCATATAGAGATATGTCTTTTAAATATTCACTTGTTGGGTAAATATTATAATAAGATAACATACATTTAAGACAAGCTATACCACAATCTGACTGACTTTCTTGTTTTATAAATAATATTTTTTTTATTCTATCACCTCCTACAATTATGATAAACAACCAGTTTATTTTTTTCCGCAAAAAAAGAATAATATCAGTTATTTTGACAAAATAACCAGATTTTTCCAATCTATACTAAAATATTAACAAGGTGGTAGAGATGCATTATCAAAGAATTAGAGATTTGAGAGAAGATAATGATTTAACGCAAAAGGAAGTAGCTACAAAATTAGGTATAAAACGTTCTACTTATGCCATGTGGGAATTAGGTGACACTAACTTTCCGATTGAAAAGTTAGCTTTGGTTGCTGAAATATATAAAACAAATATTGAATACTTACTAGGATTAAGCTACGATAAATCTCCTATGAAGTATGAAAAAGATATTGATTATAATTTTATTGCAAATAACTTAAAGAAAACAAGACTACACTTAAGAAAAACACAAAAGGAATTTGCTAGCATTTTAGGTATATATCAATCCAGTTATTCTTATTATGAAGATGGGCAAATAAGAATACCAACTGATAAACTTATTAAATTAGCAAATACCTATCATATTTCGATAAATAAACTTTGTGGTGGAGCTATTAAAAAGAGAGATCTTCATTATCTTTTCCAATAATCTCTAGAAATTTAATTTTTTTTCAAATAAATATTGACATTGTAAAATATTTCTGTATAATTAATATTGTCTTCTGAAAAAAGGAAGGCGGTACTTATCTTGCGGATGTAGTTTAATGGCAGAACCTTAGCCTTCCAAGCTAACTACGGGAGTTCGATTCTCCTCATCCGCTCCAAAAGATAAAATCGTCGCACCAAGCGATGTTAATGATTAAATCAACGCAAGTTGATTTTTTTGTTGCTATTGCAAAGAAAGGGTGTGATGTGGTATGATTAATATCGTAAAAAAGAAAATCAATATGAGTGATGAACTCAAAACCAAAATTAATTGGTCTTGCAAATTTAATAAGAAGTCCTATCAAATAATTGAAGGATACTTAAGGATTGTGGAACATACTAATTTAGCGTATGTAGAGCCACATAAATTAATTATTGGAGATAAGTTATATTTATTCTTCAATGAGCAAAAACATTTTTATATAGGGAATTTAAAGAAGAAAATCCCATTGTCTGAATTATCAGAGTACATAGCAAGGCATTAATGAATTGGTGAGTTTATATACTCCCACAATATTGGTTGTTTTTGTCGTATAAATAACTAATATATTCAAAGGTGTCCTTGTTATGTGACACCTTTTTACTTTGGTGCCTTTCAAAAATCCAAGAAAGAAAGGAGATTGATAATTATGGATAATGAAAGGAAAATTGCAGGAGTTTATATTCGTGTTTCAACCGAAGATCAAGCAAGAGAAGGATTTTCACTTGGAGAACAAGAAGAAAAATTACTTCAGTTATGTAAGTTTAAGAAGTTAGAAGTTTATAAGGTCTATAAAGATGCAGGAATATCTGCTAAAGATATGGAACATAGGCCACAATTTCAAGAAATGCTTAAAGATATGAATGAAGGAAAACTTAATTATATTGTTGCTTACAAACTAGACAGAATTACTCGTTCAGTTCGTGATTTAGAAGAACTAATATCAGTATTAGAACAATATAATTGCTTTCTACTATGTGATAGAGACGATGTTAATACCTCTACTGCCAATGGTAGATTCTTTGTAAGAATGCTAACAGTTTTATCTCAATTAGAAATAGAAATTGTATCAGAAAGAACTAAATTTGGTTTAAATGGAGCTATTAAATCAGGGCATATCCCAGGACAACGACCATTTGGTTATAAAAGTGCTGATGATAAAAGAATGGTTATAGACAATGCTACTCGTCCTTATGTAGAAAAGATATTTGATATGTATTTAGAAGGTAAAAGTTTTCAACAAATTGCAAATTATTTTAAAGAAAACAATATTTATTCTAAAAATAATTGGAAAGATACCACTATTCAAAAGATTATTGATAATAAAATCTATATCGGAGATTATGAACAATATAAAAGAATTGGTAAACAAGAAAATTTAGAGCCAATTGTTTATATGAATGTTGTAGACCCTATCATATCTCGTGCTAAATGGGGGGAATGTCAAAGACAAAAAGAAAGAAATCAAAGAACTTATACTAGAGATAGAGTTTATACTTTCTTTCAAAGATTAAAATGTCCTAATTGCAGTAGAATTATGAAATGTAAAGGCTCTGGTGGTTCTAAAAGAAAGTATATGTATTATACTTGTGAACATTGTCATATCAACTTTAATGAAGAACATGTAGAACATTTATTAAGAGATTTTATCTATGATTTATTAGAATATGATATGGCAGTTAAAAAGTTCTTCTTACCTGTATTAGAAGATAAAACAAATAATATTGATACTACTTCTATTGATAAAGAGATTAGAGATTTAGAGAAACAAAGAAATAGAATTAAAAATTTGTATATTAAAGGCATTGTAGAAATTGATGATTTTAAAGAAGATTATAAACTAATTGAAGATAAACTTGCTAACCTTGAAAGTAAAAAATTAGAGTTAGTTAATTTAGAAACTTTTAACTACTCCCCACACGAATTACTTGCTGAGAGAGATTTAGAAAAAGAAAAAATGATTAGACTTGATACTTTAAATAGTGTTTTAAAAACTAAATGGAATGGTATGGACAAGTCTGAAAAACAAGAATTTATATCTAAATTTATTGATACTATTGAGATAAAGAAAAACAGTAAAGGTAATTTAATTCTTGAAAAAATTAATTTTAGAAACGGATTTATAAGACAATTAGTAAAGTTTTATGAAAAAGGTATATTTGATGTAGCAGTACCTGTAATGGTTGGTAATGAAGAAAAAACTATTAAAGGTGGCAGAATGAATGAAGAACAATTAGATAAATATTTATCTAAAATGAATGAACATTTTGAAACATCTTTTTATGAAATGTATGAAACAATTGATGAAGAAACTAATGAAATAATACTTGAATATCAACCAAATGAAGATGAAAAAATTATAAGATTTGTAGCAATTTCACCTAATGAAAAGTTTCCTATTATAGTAGATAATCTTAAAGATAAATATGGAATTATAAGCTACAAAACAAATAAATTATTAGAAAATTAGAAAGGATTTGATTAAATTATGAATATTGATTATAGAAAAGTTGGAGATTATTTATTACCAAATTTGGTGATAGAAAATCAAAATTATGGAGAAATAAATAAGTATGGATTACTAAGATTAAATTATATTAAGGAACACAAAAAGGGATTATATCAAGCACTTTTAATGAAGAATGAACTAACAAACCATCTTCTTTCAGTATGTAAAGAATGTGAAAAAAGATTAAAAACTTTAATGGATAATTATATTAAAAATGATGATAAACTATCTGAAAAAAGTAAAGAAAATAGCGGGATTGAATGGGTAAAATTGATGAATAATTATAAAAATACTGCTGAAGAAATTATTCTTAAGGAGTTAGTTTATGTCTGATGTTGTCATAAGCAAGCAAGGTGGTATTACTCCCACCACTCCAAAAGAAAGGATAAACCTATAATGGCGACAACATCAATTTGGAGTATTAAGAATAATTTAAAGCAGTCTATAAATTATATCATCAACCCTGAAAAAACTCTTAATAAAGATTATGGTAATAGACAATCATATAGTTATTTAGAAGAACCAATTAAAGATTATAATTTTAAACAAGAAAAAGTTTGTTATGTAAGTTGCTTAAATTGTGATGAAGATAATCCTTGTGATGATATGGAGTTCACTAAAGAAAGATTTAAAAAGAAAGACGGAGTTCTTGCTTATCATGGTTACCAGTCATTTAAAGAAGGCGAAGTCACTCCAGATATTGCTCATGAGATTGGTGTTAAGTTTGTAGAAGAAATGTTTAAAGATTATGAAGTGGTTGTGGCTACACATCAAAATACAAATCATATTCACAACCATTTCATAATTAACTCTGTTTCTTTTAAAAGTGGTAAAAAATATAATAACAATCTAACCAATATATCAAAGATAAGACACATTTCTGATTCACTATGTTCTGAATATGGACTATCTGTTTTAGATGAAGATAAGTTTTATAAAAGGACTTATACCAAAAGTATTTCAAATGATGAATATTACAAAACTCTTAAAGAAGATTTAGATAATGTTATTAGTTATTCAGTTACTTTAAAACAATTATTTGAGAGAATGAGGTCATTAGGTTATAAAGTTTATTCTCGTAATTGTGTAATAACTATTTATAGAGATGGTGAAGATAAAGTTAGGATAGAAAATGTATTTGGTGAAGAATATTCAAAAGAAAGACTAAACCAACGATTATATTTATCAAGACAAATTGCATTTAAACCTATGCCACAAAAATTTATCTTTGAAGAATATTCTAGGACTAATAAACCTCATAAAGGAATATATGGATTATATTTATACTATTGTTATCTACTAGGAGTATTTCCAAAGAAATATCCTAAACAATATCTTCCATACTCTATTAGAAAAGAAGTTTATAAATTAGAACAATTTTCCCAACAAGTTAGATTTATGCATGAGAAAAATATCGTTACAAAAGAAGATTTAGATAACTATTCTAAAAATAACTCTGATGAATTAAGTGAGTTAAAAGGAAAAAGAGAAAATCTTTGGAGACGATATCATAGAGCAAAGACTGAAGACAAGCAAACTCAAATACTTGCTGAAATAAATGATATACAACCTAAAATTAAAGAACTCTATAAGTATGATAAGTATTGTAAAGAAATAACTAAAAGAGCCGAAGGCATACAAAATAATCTTAATAATTTTGATAAAGATATCCAAAAAGAAAAAGACAATGCTAGGGATTTATAACCTTAGCATTGTTTTTGATATTTTTTACTAATACCTTTTTCATAAGGAGTAAAACCAAAATTAAAATATGTATAGTAGCCACCTTTTGGTATATTTAAATATGCATTTATCTCATCATTTGCTTTTTCAGAAACTTTGTTTATCCTAATTTTACCACTTTCAGTTAAAACTAGTGGAACAACATATCTTGTCTTTGCTTTTATATTTACGCAATATTTTCCATCAATGAAATCACTACTTTGATAAACAGTATCTGCATTTTGAAATTTTCTGAAACTTTCAGATAAGTAATCGTCGTCACAATTTAAAAACTTACTAATTATTTCACTTTCTGATAAATTATATAAATCATCAATAGTCAAATATCCAGCGTTATTCATAGACTTACACATATCTGCCAAAAATTGCATAACAGTTCTATCTTTATCGCTTACCCATTCAGGCCATAATCTAGAAATAGTATGAATATATTCTTCACATATTTCTTTATCTTTAAATACTAATTCATCTATACCATCTTCGTTTTTAGCAACTACAACATTATCATACATCTTTCTAATTTTATCTAATTCCCAAACTCTAAAAAAAGTTAGACCACTTGAAAAAGTATATTCAAATCTATCAGCAGATAGTTTTGGTGTATCATTATCAGCAATAGGATAAATCTTATAATCATTTACTTCTTCTAATTTTATTCCATCTCTTTCTAGTAACGACATTATTTGTTTTGAATTTCTAATAATATCAGTTGTTCTTTCTTCAGTCGATTCTTGTGTTTCAGAATCACCATTCATAAAATCTATACAATGTTTAAATACAGGAGTTGCAATATCGTGAAACAAACCTGCTAATGTTTGCTTTTTATCGTGAGTAAAATGCCATATAATAAGTGCAACACCAACACTATGATCTAAATTGGAATACCAATATCTTACATTAAAACATTTGGAATAATCAGTTCCACAACTCATACTTATTTTTCCAATTCTTTCCATTTCTGGTGTATCAATATATTCTAATAACCATTCTGGAAATTCTGGTGATAGAATACTAAAATATTCTTTTACTTCGTCATTTAATTTATTATAATAATTAGTCATTAAAATTTCTCCATTTCAAATATTATTTGCAGCATACATCAAAAAAGTCTTTACCAAATTCAGTCTTTTTTATCATTCCTTTCGTTATATCAAGTTTATCTAAAAATTCATTTTTATATTTTATGATATTTTTTCCATTTTCAATGGGTAAGTATATTTTATCATCAATATAATATTCATCATCAATAATTTCGATTAATTTTAATCTTTCTAAATTATTCAAACTCTTAATAGTTTTGTTCTCAGATACACCTGTATAAAAATCATCAGATAATAAATAATCTAATATAGGAATAGTGCCTTTTTCTTCGCTCTTTTTTAACACATACAACGGGATTACTTGTTTATTATATATTTTTGTAAATATTTTTACATCTGTGGAATCCATTTGCTTTATAACTTCAGAAAAACTTGGATGAACATTTGACTTCTTAGTTTTGTCCATATCTGATGCCATTAAATTTAAATATAACTGTTTTATATCCTCTTTATCCCAATTATAACTAATTGCTTGAGCTGATGGAATAAATATACTAGGATCAGCATCTACAATATTTTCAGCTTTATGTTCTTCTAACTTTTTTTGTAATTCTAGTTCAAATTCCTTTACCATAAATTCTCTGTTAATACACCACATTTCTACTTTTGCTAAAGCGTTCTTTACTACTCTAGGAACTAATGATAAAGTTTTACCTGCCTCAATCATTGTAGGTTTCACACCGTCTTTATATATCTCTTTTTTTGTTTCTTCTGGTATTAATTCAGAAATTTCCTTTAATTCGTTCATAATATTATCCCTCCAAAGAAAAAAGTATCATTATTAATGATACAAAATCTATTATAATAATAGCATATTTTGACATTTTTTTAAATACTAACCAAAAATTTTCCTTTAAAAGTATTGTAATAATTTTTTAAACTGCTATAATTTATTTAGTTGATTTAATCAAACAACTTTGGGAGTATAATTTTTCGAATATAAGTAAAGTTATCGCTCCATTTAAAATGACAACTGATTCAGTAATGAATTGGTTTTTTTGTGGTTAACCTCCCGTAGTTAGCTTGGAAGTTTACTGATAAGCAGTTATATGATAACGACGTTAGTATAAATTTATCTAGAAGTATTTTCTATATTATCTAATATATTTTTATTTACACAAATTTATTTATAGACTCGACGATGACTTTGAATTATAAGTCATCGTTTTACATATTATCTTTTTTTATTAGTGTTAATAGTTTCTTCCTCAAAATCTACCCAATCATCAAATCCATCATCACCAGAAATTGGAATTATTATTGGTGTATCTATTCCTCGATCTATATTATATAAATTTTCACGAATAGTTTGTTTTTCTATGTCACTAAACTCTCTTTTATTTTGAAATTCTAAAACTGAAATAATTGCGGTATATTTTTTTTCTAAAGATATTGCTCGATATGTTTTTTCTTTAAAATGTTTTTTTATAGCTTCCTTTTGTTTTTCTTCACTATCTAATTCAGATAATTGTGAATAAAAATCTGGATCTAAATCTTGAATAATCGTAAATATTTCATATAAAGAATCTGCTTTTGCTAAATAATCATCGGTATTAATAAACATCTGATCGTTGAATACATCGTAATCATATGAAAAATAGTAATATGATGAAGAATCTTTTCCATAATCGTGTGATTCACCACAAGACATACTTAAATGCTTATATCCATATAAATCACTACTTTCTTTATCAACATTATCAAAAGTTGGATCACACATATAATAACCATTTATTCCATATTTATCATCAACTATGTTAACATACAATCTTGCATGTGCCTCATTGTCTTTTGAACTACCTGAAGCAATTGCTTCAGATTTATCTGAAACACCTATAGTCCATTCATGAGATGGTATATTAAGTTTCTTTAAAAGCAAGTGTAATAATGATGAATATCCAGCACAAACTATATATTGATTTGTTAAAACCAGATAAGGATTTCTACTTTGATCAGATACTAACTCATCTATTCCTTCATTATCTAAATAAAATCTATATTTTTTAAATGATTTAACAATATTATATGCCGCAATATATTTTTCATATGGACTTAAAGAACTATTTTTAATTTCAGCAACTATAGAATCTAATTTAGAATTTAATTCTTTCATTTCATTCAAAGATAAAATTGAAACGTTTTTTTGAGAAATTACATTAATCGGAATTTCAGTATTTAAATTTAGAAAATAGTTTTCATATTCCATAAAATCATTAAGTTTTACATTTATAACAACTCCAGGATGTTCTATTGTTTTAATTAATAATTTCTTAAAAGTAGCCAAATCAAATGGATTCAATTCAATATTACCAACATTACCACATAATTCTAGAAATTCAGAGTTTTTTTCTAAAGTAGAACTTATAGATAATCCATTTTTTACATGTAAATTTATATTTTGCTCATTTATCTTTTTTAGCAAATATAATATATTGGTGTAATTATCTCTATTATCTAATAAATATATATCACTAATTGAAAAAGGTAATTCAAAATTTAAAAGAGAAATTACAGAATCGATACTATTTGATTTAATTATTGCATTTCCATCTTTAATATCAATTGAAACATCTTTGAAAAAAGGAGTAATATTGCCATTATACATATCTTTATCATAAAAAATCGATAAATCAAAATGTCCTTTTTTTAAATATTCTTGAATCAATGCTCTTTGTGATCCATTATTCCAATTCATAAAATATGGTAAAATAACATCAATATTAACTTTATCTTCAATATATTGCTTAATTATGTAATCACTACATAATGTAACTAAATATGGAGCATATGGAGTTATTTCAATTTTATGTTCTTCTAATATTTTTAAAAAATCATCGTCTCTAACTATTCCAACCTGTGTAAAATTATTTTCATTTATTAAATATAAATAATTAAAGTGATTTTTGAGAATATCAGTAATATTTTCAGTATATAAAGAATCTAATAGTTTAATATTATCTTTGGTTAATACTATTGCACCATTATTAATTAGTTGTGTTATTCTCTCGGTAAAATCAACGGATAAATGTAAGTTTTCACTAACATTTTTAAAAATGTTTGAATTATTTTGATATAAATATTCTATTGTTTTTGAATCAGAAATAAATTCTTTTGGTACACTAGTTAAATCTTTGATATTGTTAACATTTAATTCCATTGAAATCAACTCCCTATACTAATTATATCATTAATTTTACAAATTTTATCATTTGTGTTGGGAATATTAACAATTTATGCTATTATTGTTATAAAAGTTAGTTGTATTAACTTATATAGTGATAGTTTCAAATTATCTTATCTATCGCTCCATTTAAAATAACAACTGATTCAGTAATGAATTGGTTTTTTTGTGTTTAACCTCCCGTAGTTAGCTTGGAAGATCACTGATAATCAGTTATATGGTAACGACGTTAGTATAAATTTATCTAGAAGTATTTTCTATATTATCTAATACATTTCTATTTTTAATTTCCATAATATCATCAAATATACTGTACCATTTAATTTGTACACAAAATCTTTTTTTCTCGTATTTCGGATTGTAATTTAGATTTCTAGTCATTGGTTGACAAAATAGATTTCCAAAATGTACCCCAGTTGAGTAAATGTTTTGTTTTGACATCAAGATATTCATAACATCATCACTAGAAATAAATAGAAAATCATTAATAGTACCGTAAATAATACCATCTACTTTAATAGCTGAATTTTTACCTTGCAAAACAAATCTATTGATTGCTCTTCTTAAGACATAGGGATTATTAATTTGCTTATTAATATAATCTATCTTATCTTGATATTGTTCTTTATACTCATATCCACTTATCCTATTTGCTCCCCTACCATTTTGTGTTCCATCGGCATAATGATAACGCAAATACTCTATGACAGCTTCCCTAGATACATTTGAATCAATTAAGAAATGAATAAAGCTAGAAATTCCTTCAACATGGACTGAATTATTAATACCTTTTTTGATGCTAATTCTCTTAATAATACCATTTACAATTATTTCAATATCAAACTTTTTCTTTTCATAATCCTTTCTACAATAAACTATACTGTCATCATTAATTTTTCCATAAAGAGTAATAAGTAAATCTTGAAAGTTAGGTAACAAAGAATTAAATCTTTTTCCATTTAAACTCCTAACAAATTCATTTTCATTTTGATATCCATCAATTTCATAGTTCATAATTATATTCCTCCCATAATTATGATAAACAATAAAACCAGTTTTTTACCTCAACGTTAAAAAGTTTAAAGATAATTTGTTATATTACAGTCATTTAGTAATTTTTTTGATACATATCTTCAGGTAATTTTCTTCCAATCATATTGATATTCATAAGTTGTTCTGGCTTCTTACTCATCATAATACTTCCATGTCCTAATAAGTTTATTAAATAGAAATCCTTAGTAAAATCATTATTATATTCATTTTTTATCATTTTTTTTATTTCTTCCACCTCATCTATTGCTCCACATGGTAAAGCTGTTTTTGTAAACGGTGCAGAACTAATATAGCAGTGAGAATGTATCATATAATTTATATTAGGTAATAAGTCATATAATCTAACTTGAATTGGTGTATCAACAGAAGGTTTATTATTACCACAATAATATATCTTTTCATTCTTTAAATATACAGGAACAAACTCATTAATTCCAATAAACTCTTTATTTACATTTCTTTTACTAACAAAAATATACTTACCTTCTCTAAATGATGGAAAACCCTTTGGGCATCTAAATGAGGCATTTCCTAGAAATCTTTTAACATCTTTGGTTTCAAACGTTGCTTCAGCAAACTTAGAAGCATAATCTCTTACAATATTTAAAAATTGACTCTTAATTGGTACAACTAGATTATTTTCTGACTTATACATTTCTTCTTTAAACAGATTGAAAAACCAAGCTAAAGCTCCAACATTTTCTTCGGTAGAAACGGTTGATTCCCTTCTAATACTTTTAATAAAATCTAATCTATTAATTAACTCTTTAGAGCATTCTTTTATATCAGTTCCTAAATACCAAACATTACCTAATGGATCAAAAAGTCTCATATTATATAAATTATTGGTTTTACTAAACTCTATTGTTAGGTTAGATTTTAAAGCAAAAGATTTCTGCAGTAATTCTTGAAAGGAGTATTTATTATTTATATTTCTCTTGGAAGAGACAAGCATTACTTTATAATTTATTTCTTTAACATTTCTAATTTTAGGTAATTCATTAGGAACATTAGCCCACCAAATAACAATATCATAATTAATAGAAGAATTAAGTATTGTATTTAAATCATTATAATTACCACCATTATAGACTGTTGCATCTTTTAAATACCTTTTAAATTCATTAACTATTTTAGACTCTTTACCTCCAGTTAAATTCCAATCACCACCTACAAATAAGATTCTATTTTTCATAACTTACCATCCTCACTATTTTCATTGCTATCTCATCTTTACCATTAGCTTCTTCTATCCTATCATTTTTATCAATAATATAAGCTAGGTGTTTACCATTTCTTATAGTTGATAAATCATTAGCAACTACTAAATCACATTTGTTTTTATTTCTTAACTTCTTAGCCACCATTATTAATTCATCTTTAGATACTCCATCTAATAATTTAAATCCTACTAAATACGTTGATGGACTTAAATTTTTTATCATAGATATTATTTTCGGTGTCTGTTTTAAAACTACTACTAAATTATTACAAGAAGAAGAAATTTTATTATCATTAATAGTTTCTATATTAGAAAAAGCTTCTTCTATGTTACTAGCATTATTAATACTTTTCTTGATTTGTTCAATAGTAGTTACATAATCAGTTTGATAGTCAGATACTGCCATAGAGTGTATAAAGCAATCTATTTTATTAGTTAAAAGTAAGTTTTCTACTTTATTTTTCAAATCGTTTGTATCATCTATTTCTATAATTTTAATTTTCTCATCTACTGGTCTTAATGAATTTTTAGAACATATATAATATATAATTGAATTTTTATTTTCATTTAATAAATGATTAGCTATCAACATACCTAGCCTTCCACTTGATGAATTAGTTATTTTTCTAACATTATCTATTTTTTCACTAGTACCGCCAGCTGTTACTATAAATTTTTTCATTTTACCGCTTCTCCTTTACTAGTTTTTTTACATAGTCTATTATTTCTTCATTCTTAGGTAGTTTACCTTTTGCTTCATAACCACAGGCAAGATGGCCAAAAGATGGTTCTATTATTTTATACCCATACAGTTTTAATTTATCTAAATTAGCTTGGACTATTTTATTATTATACATTGCATCATTCATAGCAGGTGCAAATATTACTGGTGCTTTAGTAGCCATAATAGTAGTAGTTAACATATCATCTGCTATTCCATTTGCTACCTTTCCAATTATATTAGCTGTAGCTGGTACTATCAAAAATAAATCTGCTTTTTTAGCTAAACTAATATGTTTAACTTCTATGTAATCTGGTCTTTCAAACATATCCGTAATTACTTTATTACTTGATAAAGTTTCTAAAGTAAGTGGTGTGATAAACAAAGAAGCATTTTTTGTCATAATGACATCAATATTTGCTCCTTGACTCTTAAAAAAACTAACAATACCACATGCCTTATAAGCAGCAATCCCCCCAGTTATTCCTATAACAATATTAAAATCTTTAAACATATTTTTCTTCCTTTCACTTACATTTTATTATCAGTATCTTGATAAGTAAAATATATTTATGTTATCATTGTCATAAGGAGAGATTATAATGAATATAGATTTAGAATTATATAGAATTTTTTATACTGTTGCTAAAAACAATCATATGACAAAAGCTAGTGAGGAACTGCATATTTCCCAACCAGCCATATCTCAGTCAATCAAAAAATTAGAAAATCAGTTAGGTGGTACACTATTTTTAAGAAGTAATAAAGGAATGGAACTAACTGAAGAAGGAAAAATGTTTTATGAATACGTTAAAGGGGCTTTAGAACTTATTAATAATGCCGAAAACGAATTTACATCTTTTAAAAATCTAACAAAAGGCGAAATAAAGATTGGCTGTTCAACAACACTAACCAAATTAATTTTAATAGATAGTTTAAAACAGTTTCATAACGACTATCCAAATATAAATATCAATATTACAAACGATTTAACTAGTAATTTAATTAATGATTTAAAACTTGGTAAATTAGATTTTGTTATTTTTAATGAAAGTAATATAAAAGAAACCAATTTACACTTAGAAAAAATTAAAGAACTAAAACAAGGATTTATCTTTAATCCTCAATTTTATAATGATGAAATAACTAATTTTGAAGATTTAAATAAATTTCCTCTTATTTTACAAAAGGAAGGGGCAAACAGTAGAAAACTACTAGATTACATTGCCTTACAAAATAGTGTTAGACTGATACCTAAAATGGAAGTTGTAAGTCAAGAATTAGTCACTGAATTTACTAATATTGGTTTAGGAATTGGCTTTTCTATAATAGATTTAGCAAAGAAAAATAATAAAAATTTAAAGGAACTAAAAATCAATAAAAAAATTCCAAATATAAATATTTATTTGGCGACTAATAAATCAGTTTCATTAACCTTTGCAAGTAAAATGTTTATAAAATATTTAACAAAAAAGAAGCTTTAATCTGCTTCTTTCTTAGTCTTAGAATGAATCTTTTTCATCTCTAATTTCTTAGCATCATCTACCTGTTTTAAGCCTAGATTTATAAAATATATTATAACTAGCCAAGCAACTACAGTTAATGCAATTTGTAATAGGTAATATGGTGCATTTATTGGCATATCCCACATTCCATGAAGAACAATTGGAATTAAACAAATAAGTAAAAATCTTTTATCAAGTCTATCAAAACATTTTGCATACATTAAGCCAGTCTCTATTTTATAATCTCAGTACAACAAACTTATAGCCATTACTTTTTTATTTATATCTGAGATTATTAGAAAAGAATGAAAGAAAAAAATAATCAATAAGTAGGAATCATCATTATTCAAATAAAAAAGAAAACATATATTATATTAAAGGACAAGTGATTTTATGCATATAATTAATGATAAAACTGTTACAGTGTCTACTAGTACTGAGTTAAAAGAAGTCTTAGAAGAAAATAATAATTATGAATATATTTATCTAGAAGATGATATTACTTTAGAAAGTGGTATTACTGTAAACGAAAATAAAAGTAAAATAGTAATTGATGGTACATACTTAAATAAATTACATACTCTAACTGGAATGGATAGTCAATTATCTACGGACACTATTGTTACAACTGCTTCTACTAAGGAAACAAGACTTATAAATATGATAATAATTAATATTAATATATATGGAATTATTAGTGTTCCAACAGGTATTAGTAATCAAGGAATAGTAAATATCTATGATAATATTACTTTTAAAGGAACACAGTTAGCTTTTAATCCTTATGGCACTGTTAAAATAACCAATTCATATATTACTATAGAAGATACAAATGGAATTAAAGCTCAAGAAGTATGTGAAGCAGAAAGAGTTATAATTGGCGGAAAAACTAATATATCAAGTAGTGCTACTAGTTATCCATTATTCTCTTATAAAAGTAATTCAGCAAATCCATCTGTTATATTTTTATGTAAAAGTGACATTATTTTATCAACTGATGCTAGAGAGTTTATGATGGGAACAAACAAATTAAACTTTACTATTCTTCATGATACAAGTGTACACCTAACTACAGGTAATGGTTTTGCCCCCAATCCTGTTTATGGTGCTAATAATGTAGTAATAGATGAAAGAGCATCATTTATTTTTATAGAAACCAGTCATCAAAGAGTGCCTATGTGGGTTATTTTTGGTTCTTTAACTGTAAAGGAAGATGCCGAGCTACAAGTAATAAACTCCTATAGTAGTACTCCTAGTGATAACTATAATATTCATTTTAAAGGAACTGATTGTAAACTGACTCTAGATAATCCTAAGTCTATAGCTCTCTATAGTAGAAATGCTACTGTTATTTATACAGATAATCCCCTAACCTTTTATATAAGATGTTCTAGAATTAATATGTGGAAAGATTCTGTAGAAGTTACAGCAGCTGGAGACATAAACAATATTCCTGACTACTCTTGGTATAGAAAAAATGATATTTTAAGATTAGAAGGAATTATAACATCTGTTCTAACTTCTATAACCAGTCACAATATACCAGCTATTGAAGAAAAAGAAATGTCTGACTTTGGTAACTTTACTTTTTTAAATAGAAAACAACTTTCTATTGGTACTACTCTTATGAATATACATCCTATTAATACAACTAAAAATACAATAAGTGGTCATACAAGTAGTTTTGCTGATATCTTAGTAAAATATGGTAGTACTACAGAAATAGTAAATGCCGATGATGAAGGATTATTCGAATATAATTTACCTACTACTATAGCAGATGGTACTACTGTAGAATTAACTGCTAATGTAGCCGGTAGCTTTATCTATGGAACAAGACAAGTTACTACCCCTTTTACTGGTGAATTAACATTATTAAATATAAATGAAGCGATAAGTTTTTCTCTAGTTCCTATAAATAATACTTATATTTTTCCTAAAACCAAAGAATTAAAATCAAAAATAGTTGACAGCAGGCTTAACAGTTCTGATTGGAAACTTTACGTCTATATAGACAAACAGTTGACATCAGCTAATGGTTTCATTTTAGAAAATTCTCTTGTTTTTAAAAAGCTTGATGATGAGATAATAACTTTAACTACTAGCCCAAAACTAGTTTACACTGGTAGCAATAATCAAGGAATAGTAAGTTATAAAGAACTTAACTGGTCAACTGAAAAAGGTCCACTCCTAGATCTTACTAATGATTTTCTAGAAGCTAATGAAGAGTACTTTGCCAACATCTACTTTAAAATAGAAGAATAAATATATAAATGATAAATTATATTATAAAAACAAATAAAAGTATGTTATAGTATAGGCAAGATACGGAGGAACAAAATGAACATTTTAAACATATTTGATAAATTTAGAGAAACTATTATTTTAAAGGAAGACTCTACACTAGAAAGACAAGTAAATTATCTAGAAAGTCTGAGAGAAAAACATCCCAATAATAAAGATATTGCTAATCAATTATTTATAGCAAAGAAAGGACTAGCTGGAGAAAAGGAAATATTATATCAACTAAGGAAAGCTAATATTGGTATGTTTGTTCTTCATGATATTAATATTGAATATGAAGATTTAAAAGCCCAAATAGATTTTATTATAATAACCGCTTGGTGTTGCTATTTTATAGAATGCAAAAATTTAATAGGAAATATTACTGTCAATGAAAGAGGGGATTTTATAAGAGAATATAACTTATTTGGTAACAGTGTAAAAAAAGGAATGGAATCTCCTTATAGGCAAGTAATGGCTCAACGTGATGTTTATAAAAAAATATGGCTAGAAACTCAAGGAAAAATTAAAAGTTTCTTTTTTGAGAAGAATTTTGAAAAATTACATAGAGTGTTGGTAGTAACTTCTAATGGTGAAAATATTTTAAACACTAGATATGCTCCTAAAGAAATGAAAAACAATATTATAAAGTCTGATTCATTGATAAGAAAACTAGAATATGACCGTGATCATAGTGATAAAGACTTATGGGATAACAAAAGAGAAATGCAAGAGTGGGCAAATCATTTTCTTAAACTAAATATTAATAAAAATGATGATTTCAATATTAATGAGACAAATACTCAGTTAATTAAAGCTAATAAGGAAATTTTAAAAGAAAGATTAATTGAATTTAGAAAACAAAGAGCTAAAGAAAGAAATATACCAGCTTATTATGTTTTTACTAATGAAGAACTTGATAGAATTTTAGTTTTAAACCCTAAAACTATTGAAGAACTAAAAGAATCTAAGATACTATCCGATATAAAACTTAAGACTCATGGTAATGAAATTATAAATATAATTAACAATACTTATCACTAGTTAGATAGTATCTATAATTATAATAAACAGTAAACGAAAATTTTTCTCTAAAAAAAGAACTATATAAAGTTCTAATCACTTATAATACATTTCTATATTTTCACTATCATATGACTGATTTTTCATAATTTTATAGTATTCATCTTTTGTATCTTTATTACATCTTACCACATCATAAAATGGTGTATCATAATATATTGTTTTGCGAGCTGATATTTTATATAGAGAAAATCTTGGGGCTTGTTTAATATTAACTACACTTATATAATCAATAATTACCAAACCTGTTATAGCAAAAATAAGGTATCCGATACTAAATAATACTTTTAAGATATAAGTTAAGTTTTTTATAAAACCTGCTACCCCTATTAATGAGATAATTATTCCAATGATAGAATAAATACTACCCCAACTACTCTCACTTGGAAAGATAGACATAGCAGTTACTATTAGAGCTATTCCAAAGATGGTTAAAATAATATTAATCAAATTATTTTTCTTTATTATTTTTTTATTAGAATAGTCAATTGTTCTAATAATATTTTCCTCTAATCTGTCTTGATATTTTTCTTTACTAACTATCTCACCACTTATTAAGTCATTGATGGAAATATCTAACACTTCACATAAAGGTTTAAATAAAGACAAATCGGGCATATTTCTACCATTTTCCCAATTACTAACTGATTTATCAGTAACTCCCAGTTTTTCTGCTAACGCTTCTTGTGTTAGTCCTTTTTTCTTACGACACTCTAGAATAAACTTTCCTATTTTATCTTGATTCATAAAAATGTCTCCTTTCATATTTCTACTATAATGTATAATAACAAAATCTAACAGGAAACATTACTAGAGTTTTAATTTTTATCTAGGACATTTTCGATATCTTCAATAGAATTAAAGACATATGATTTTATTCCCACTTCTTTAGCTGCTAAAACATTCTTTACCTTATCATCAAAGAAAACTGTTTCATCTTTATTTAAGTTAAATCTATTAATTAATAGATTATAGATATCATGATTAGGTTTTACTACTCCTTCTTGATAAGAATAGATTCCCCCAGCAAACACTTTATTTATATTGATTAAATCATTTATATAGTTATAACTATCTTCAGTTATATTAGTCAATAGGAACAATTTATATCCTTTGTTCTTTAATTTTTTTATATATTCGAAATTAGTTTTCATTAACGGATAAGAATCAACTAAATTTTCTTTTTTTAGAATATAATTTATATCATTAAACTCTTTTTCACCTTTTAAATTATTAATATGTTCTTCAACTGTTATTTCACCTAATAAACATTTCTTAAAATCTTTTCCATAAGCAAGTTTATAAATATTATCACTATTTTTATTTAATAACTTTTCAATATTTTGTTTACTATCATCAAAAAAGATACCACCAACATCTAATATAACATTCTTAATCATTACATCCTCCATCTAGATTATTTTTCTAATTTCATATATAAAATTGGATAAGGATTACCTTGCTCATCTAGTTTTGTTCTCTTATAAGTTTTAAAACCCATATGTTCATAGAAACCTTTAGCATCAGGATTTTGTTCATTAACAGTTACTTCATTAATGTTATAGTTTTCTATACCATAGTTTAAAAGTTTTCTTCCTAGCCCCTTACCTCTTTCATTATTCTTAATAAATAACATTTCAAGTTTTTTATCTTCTATTCCCATAAATGCGATAGGAATCTTATCTTCATTTTTTATAATTATTAAATGTTCAATTTCTTTTAAAGCCTGTGGTACATACACCTTTATACTTTTTATCTCATCATCTTTTAAGAATAAATGGGTATGTCTAACAGAATCTTCCCACACCTCAAGCAATTGATTTATTAAGTCTACCGACCTATCTTTTACTTCAAAAATCATATTCCCTCCGAGTTATTTTAATTTATATAACAGAATCTCTATTATAATCAGTTATATCACTACCAATTTTTCTATAAAGTTCTTTAACAGTAATTTGCTTATTATTTAGTGCTTTTAATTCATTATCTGTAACACCAATAAACTCAGCAAAACGTACTCTACCATTTAAAGTATCTATCTCATAAAACTTATCATCAGGTATAGTAATAAATCCAGTTATATTAGATTTCCCATTATAATCAATTCCTACAGTCTGACCTGTATATAAATATTCATAGGTATTAAAAATTTTTCCTTTTGTAAAAGTTATTCTTGCAATAGATTGTAAAATACCACATACACATTTTATTTCATTTTCCTCATTTTCATAATTATCTTTTTTTAATTTGAAGGTAAATTCCATTCATAACCACTTATATCTTTTATATCAGATTCTTTCTCATATAGCTCTGATAATCCATAAGTTATAAAATGCCAATAATCTCCTCCATCATAAACGTATTATTTATAATTTACCTATATTATAGAAAATAAATAAAGGAAAAATCAAGCATTTCTCCTTTTAGTAATTATATATTTCAATACAAATACTATTCCTATTAGTAACAAAACTAATTCTGCTGTTGGAATATCATACCATAAGCCATTAATTCCAAATAAGTTAACAAATAAAACTATTTTTAACTACTAAATGTAAATTATCCTGGTCCTTTTTAGTAAACTTGCTACTTGCTAAAAGTATGATTTTATGCTACTATGTATACAGATGAAGGAAACTTCATATAATAAAAAAAGGAAATACTTAATATCCAAAGTTTGAGTACTTACCTTAAATGTGGTTTGCACACAATCTATTAGATTGAGTGCTTTTTTATTTTATGACTACTTGTAAAGTAGGCCAATTAGTAACATTATAATTACTACTAATAATGATATTAACAAATCTTTTTTAGACATAATATCAAGCCTCCTTCCTTTAAAAGAAGAAAGGCAAGCACTCTAACTATTAAGTATTTCAAGTGCTATTATACTATTAATAGTTATTATAAACAATAAAAGAGAAAAGTTTTAATATTTCTCGTATTATTGTTAAAAGAAAATCGTTACGCTATATTAAGAGAAATTTCACATAAAAACCTATTATACTTTTAAAATTTAGAAAGAGTGAAAGTACTCTGTGATGGTACTATGTTACGTGTGAGTTTAATTTTAATAATCTAATTTTTTAATTTAGAAATGATCTAAACTCACTTTCCTTATATATAAAAAATTATTTGTTTGTGAAAACTAAATATAATATTAGCATAACTATTTCTCAAGGTCTTCATGCGTGTATTATTATGTTTTTAAATTTTTCAATCACTTGCTAAAAGTATAATTTTATGCTACTATGTATACAGATGAAGGAAACTTCATATAATAAAAAAAGGAAATACTTAATATCCAAAGTTTGAGTACTTACCTTAAATGTGGTTTGCACACAATCTATTAGATTGAGTGCTTTTTTATTTTATGACTACTTGTAAAGTAGGCCAATTAGTAACATTATAATTACTACTAATAATGATATTAACAAATCTTTTTTAGACATAATATCAAGCCTCCTTCCTTTAAAAGAAGAAAGGCAAGCACTCTAACTATTAAGTATTTCAAGTGCTATTATACTATTAATAGTTATTATAAACAATAAAAGAGAAAAGTTTTAATATTTCTCGTATTATTGTTAAAAGGAAATCATTGTGTTATATGAAGAAGGAAAGTACTATATCCATACTGTGATAGTATTATGTTACATGTGAGTTTAATTTTAATAATCTAATTTTTTATTTAGAAATAATCTAAACCCACTTTCCCTATATAGAAAAAATGATTAGTCTATTAAACTAACCATTATCTAACTAATAAATAGCCTACATAGGAAAAGTATAATATCAACATTACTATTCCTCTAGTTCTAGTGATCTTTTGATCTTTTAATGCAAAGACATATACTAAGATACCTGCTATAACCATTACTATCATATCAATCAAAGAATTATAACTTATTGTTAATGGATTAACTATTGAAGAAAAGCCTAAAATCATAAGAATATTAAAGATATTAGAACCAATTACATTTCCAATAGCAATATCATCTTCACCTTTTTTAGCAGCCACGACACTAGTTACTAATTCAGGAAGAGATGTTCCAACCGCTACTACTGTAAGGGCAATAACACTATCACTTATCCCTATTATCTTAGCAATAGCAGTGGCACTATTAACAACTAACTCTCCACCACCTACTATAGCAATTAGTCCTATGATAATAAATAGTATCTCTTTAACTGTTACTTTCTCTTTAGATGTTTTCTCCTTCTTCATATTACCTTTGGCATCACCTAGTAATGAATACATATAAATTCCTAAGAAACATACAAGTAATAGACCATTCACTCTATTAATCGTTCCCACTTTTCCATTTTCTATATAAGTACCAACACTAATTATAAATAAGGCAACATAAGATAAAAATAAGTAAACAAAGTCCCTCGTAACTATCCTTCTTTTACAATGTAAGGTAGCAAACAAACTAGTAGCACCAAGTACTAATAACATATTACAAATATTAGAACCTACTACGTTACCTACTGAGATAGCACTATTACCTTTAAATGAAGCAATTAAACTAACAGCTAACTCTGGGGCACTAGTACCAAAAGCTACAATTGTTAAACCAATGATAAGACTAGGTATACCAAGAGCTTTAGCAACATTACTACATCCATCTACAAAAGCATCTGCTCCTTTAACTAATAAGATAAATCCTACAACTAATAATAAAATTTCTAAAAATATCATCTTCTACTCCTTTCTTTTCTGATATAAAAAGAGACTTAGTCTGCTTTCTATATCTTGCAAACAAGTCTCATTGTCTATAATAAAGCCAGATAAAAATCATGATGTTGACTTTATTACATGCTAGATTCTAACATGCCAATTACTCCCTTATTAACACTACAAGTGTAACCTTTTTAATAAGTATTAGTCAAGTAGTTAAGCTGCTTTTTTTTGAAGTTTTTTAAGCATATTGTAAACCAAACCTACTCCTAGAATAACAATTACAAAACTATATAATCCACCAATAACAGGAATTAATTTTACTAATTTAGTAATTACTACACCAATTAATATTTGTAAATAAATATTATCTAGTTTTAAGACTTTATTACCTATTAATCTACCAAAATAAACTGATGAAATAATACTTGATAGATAAATAATTATTCCATATAAGATTAAAGCTATAATAGCAATTGGCATACAAACAATACTAATTATTAATATTATAGAAATAACAGGTACTGCTATTAGGAATAGAAAACCATTTCCAAAAGTCTTTAATACTTTATCTTTTTTAACCTCATCAAGTACTTTATAGCTAGCTGGTAATAATAAATATATTGCTAAAGCTACTAAGAAACTAGTTACTATTCCTAATAGAATACTACTAATTGATGGTATAACCTCATCCTTACTCCTCTCATCAACATGATATGTTTTTATCTCTTTAATACTAGTATTAGTATTAGAATAATCTATATTATCATTATATTTTAAAGTACCATTTATCTTAGTATTATCGGATATTGTTAATTTACCACTATTTAGAGTGACATCACCACTTATTTCTTTAGAATTAATGATAACCTCCCTAGCTGCTAAAAAGATATTTCCTTTAATATCTGCTGATATTGTTATAGTATTACCTGCTACATATAAATCCCTTGCTATATTAGCACTACTATCAATTACAATATTATTGCCTGCAACAAATAAATCTCTAGTAACCATACCTTTAAAGTTAATACTATTACCAGCAAACATTCCATATTCTGAACTACCATTTATATTCAGATTATTACCAGCCGTAAAGTCAATTCCTTTAACTGCATTATTAGTAGAAACATCATCACCGGCTGTAAACATACTATGATTTACTGTCTTAACAGTATTATTACTTATATTTAGATAGTTACTATCTTCAGCATAAACATTAGGTAAGATTAGAAAACTACTAATTATAAGTAAAATAAACAATTTTTTTATATTTTCCATATTCACCTCTCCTACTATAAGGATAACATATTATTATTTAAAAATGAACAAATTTTTACTTTTTTCCACTCCAGATTTCATACCAGTTTTTAATACTTTCTTTAGAGTCACCTGCTACTTCTTTTATTACTGACCAAGTAAGTCCAAAGTTTTTCTTTAGATTTTGAAAGTCTTCTTTAGCATTATCACAAATAGAACTATCTTTACTACAAATTGCTGATGTAATATTTAAATAGCTACTAACCACTTTATCTTTAACAGTAGTATATGCTCTACCTGTCTTACTACTAATTTCTGCTTTATAATTAGGAAAGTATTTTTCCACCTTTGAGTCTAGATAAAGCATTGCTTCTAATACTTTTAATTTAGCTTCATTACTAAGTTCTTTGAAAGTATGTCCTTTAATACTACCATCATAAAAGATAAAATCAACTAAAGTAACAAAGTTAGTTTTTAAACTACTAGTATTACTATCATCCTTCAGTGTATTAACATAAGTTACTACTTCATCATCAATATTTGTATCAGTACTAGAACTATTTACTTGATTATTATTAGTAGTCATAGCACTACTATTATCAGTAGATTGATAATCATTACTAGATTCACTTTTCTCTACTGTTTTTTCTTCTTCCTTAGCTTTATAATCAACTATTAAATCTTCATCACTTACTTTAATATTAGTTAATCCATCTTTTTCTTTCTTATCTTTATTTTTATAAGTAAACTTAATCTTATCTTTTTCCTTATAGTCACCTTTATAATTAGTAATTAAATAATCTTTGCTTTTACTACTACCTAGTAAATATTTCTTTCCTACTGCTTCTACAGTAACAGTTACCTCATTACTTTTATTTTCATCTTTCTTAGAAATAATAAATAGAGTTGTTACTAAAACTAACAAACATAGTAAAATGATAATAATTATATTTTTAATCTTTTCTTTATTCATATATCCTCACTTCTTGCCTGTATTATAACACAGGTTGCTAAAAAAGAATATTAAAAGTTTTAACTATTACGCTATTACAAAATCCATATAAAAAGAATCCTAAAGATTCCTTAATTTTACTAAAATATAAATACTTTCTATTAGACTAGCTACTTCTGCTATTATCAAGAAAGAACCAGCAAGAGTTGTTAAGGCTATTAATGAACTAAATGGATTAGTAATCAACACTACTCCTAGAATAATCATTAATATTTGAGTGATTAGTAATAAGAACCAATTACTTCCTGCAATAGCACTTAGATTAATAGATAATTGCATCTTTATTAAATTACTAACTATTATCCATATACCTAAAACAACTGGAAAAACATTAATTAAATCCATTCTATAAAGATAGATAAGACTACCAGTTAATGTTGTTACTATTCCTGTTACTAAATCAAGACTAAATAGTCTTTCTTCATTAGGTAACATAAAGTAAGAGATAAAACTACTAATACCATTAACAATCATAATAGCAGCAAAGAATATAACTGCTACTTCTAGTGACTTCATAGGACTAACTAATAAGAATATTCCTAAAATAATTAACAAGCTAGATATCAAAATAGAATACTTTTCAAAATTCTTTAAATAATTTCTAATCATTATTAAACCTCCATCATTTTATTATTCTACTTTTCATCTATTATTATACTACTTAAGATTTAATAATTAAATAAGTTAAAAAAATTTTAGTGTCAACTATTGTTAGGTGTAGTAGCTATTAAAAAATTATATTTATTAGCATGCTTCATCTCATCAGTCATAATAGCCATTAACAAGGTATAAGCCTTACCACTAGGCATTTTAGAAAGAATCTTTCGGTACTTTTCCACTGCCTCTAACTCTCCAAATAAAGCTTTTTCTAACGAATCCTTATAATTCATATTTAGATTCATATTATTATACTGATTATTATTATCATTTATACTATTACCTGTAAAAGAATAATATAAATCCTTTAGTATCTCATGATGTTTCTTCTCATCATCTCTAATACTTGCAATTATTTCCTTAGATTTATTATTAGGTGCCATATTTATTAATTGTTCATAAAATAACTCATCACTTTTCTCATCTCCTACTGACTTTCTAATTAGATTAATCGCCTCATTTAAAGTAATAAGTTCTAAAGACTCCATCTGATTATCATTTCTATAATTTAGATAAGGATTATAATTATAATAATTTGAATACATCTTAATTTCCCCTTTCTTCTTATAATATGTATTTCTAAAGGATTTGTTAGTCAATATCACAACCACATTACAGCTAGTAAACATAGACTGTATTAGGTGTTATAAATGTCTTATGATGATAAAATTAAAGAAATTATAGAAAATATTAAGATTAGAGATAAGCTTTTAAAGTCAGGACTTTATCCTTCAGTAATAACAGGACCAACGGGACCTAAAGGGGAAGCTGGTAAAGGATTAGATATTAAAGGAACCTACCCTTCGTTAGAAGAATTAAAAAAGTATCATCCAACAGGTGAAGAAGGAGATACTTACATAGTAATAAATGACTTATATATCTGGGATTCATCTAAAAATGACTGGGTTGATATTGGAAACATCAAAAGGGAAAAAGGAGACACTGGTCCTAAAGGTGACAAAGGAGAAAAAGGTGACAAAGGTGATACTGGTCCTCAAGGAAATGATGGATTAATAGGACCAACCGGACCTAAAGGAGATATAGGACCAACGGGACCCAGTTTTATATCTCCTACTAGTTATGAAACTGTTTTATTTGTAAGTTTTGCTCAAGCTCGCTACTCTAAAATTATGACTTTTCAAGAAACACTAGTTCTTCCTGATGATAACGAAACTTTTGAGTTAATTAGTGACTCTGCTATTTCCCTATTAAAATCTGGTATCTATGAAATGACTTTATGTGGTCAAATATCAGGAGTAGATCAAAGTCATGGTGCTATCTTTCATCTTACTAATAGTGAAGGTAGTGTTATTCAAGACTTATCTTTTGAATTAAAAGCTGGTCAAACAAATAGAATGGATTGTTCAGAAACAGTTATTACTAAAATAGAAAAACCAACCTCTCTATACGTTCGTTGTGGAATAACTGGTGATAATGCCTCTGCCAATATAGACTTTGCTAATGTAAATCTAATTATTAAAAGGTATAACACTGCGGTCTAAGAAATCACTATTTCGATAAGGGATTAACACTTTAAAGCTACCTGATGAATAAGGAGCAATTTGATACTGCGGAAAGAAAAGAAGAATACCTCTAGGCGTAAAAGCAAATACTTGATAATTGTCTATAACTGGTTTAGTCCCTTCTAACAACATATTTCTATCTACTATTCGTTTATTATTTAAAAGTTTACTCCTAGTCTCTTTTGATAAGTAATTTAAAATAAATGGATCTTTTTTCATTAAATCAGCAATAGTGACAAGTTTATTATTAACAGTATCATAAGTAAAAGATACTATTCTATTATCAGGATGAGCACCAAAAACAAAACTAGATATATAAAATACATAACTATCATAACCATTATAGCTATAATACTCATAAGTGATAGTTAAATTACAAGGAAGTTCTATCTGATACTTTTCTTTGGCAAAGTCTAAAAAATTATCTACTTCATTTTTAATAAACATAGTTAATTTTTCTTTTAAGTTTTCATATGGTACTTGTGGAAAAGCAATATTTATTTCATTTTTCAAAATAATCACCCATTAAAATATATGTTGTTTTTAAATTTATAGAATAATACTTTCTAGATTTTGAAATACTAATACTGGTGATTAACATGAGAATTCATCTTGGTTATGTAGCAAGTCCCCTATCCTTAGATAATATTACTTACTCGCATACTATGACTTATAAGACTTACTCTAGTCTAGCCCTAGAGGAAAGTGATAGAAGGTTAAGAGAAATTATTAATAGAAATTTATATATCTTTGATAATGTTATTGATTATAACCATATAAATGAAGTTTACTTTTATAGAATGTCTCCTAATATTATTCCCCTAGCCACTCATGAGAAAGTTAATTTTGATTATTTATTACCATTTAGAGAAAAGTTTAATGATATAGGAAGAAAGATTAAAAAGTATAGAATGCGAGTTGATACCCATTTAGATCAATATTGTGTTTTAAATAGTATTAATGAAAGAGTTGTAAAAATATCTATAAAACAAATTGAATACCATTATAATCTTTTTAAGTTGCTAGGGATAAATGGTAAAGCTATTATTCATGTTGGAAGTGGTAAGGATAACAAAGAAGAAAGTATTAAAAGATTTATTACTAATTTTAGAAAGTTACCTAATCATCTAAAAGAAATTATCATTTTAGAAAACGATGACAAAATATTCACTTTTGAAGATACCTTAGCTATTTGTAAGGAATTAAATATTCCAATGGTTTTAGACTATCATCATTATAAGTGTAATAATAAAAAGAAATTAACAGTTAATGATTTAGAAAATATTTTCTCAACATGGAAAGATACCAAATTAAAACCAAAGATACACTTTTCTTCTCCCAAAAGTAGAAAGGATAAGCGAAGTCATCATGATTATATTGATGAAAAAGAATTTATTAAATTTCTTGATTTACTAAAGAAAATTGATGAAGATGTAGATATTATGTTAGAGTGTAAAATGCGTGATATAGCCTTATTCAAGTTAGTAAGACAGCTAAAATGTCATAGTGAATATACATTTATTAATGAAACTACCTTTAAATTGTAAAAAAATGCTTGACTGGAGTTTATTAATGTGCTAAGATAAATTTGTCTTTCGAATGGGAGAGCATGCGCTCGTAGCTCAGTTGGATAGAGCGTTTGGCTACGAACCAAAAGGTCAGGGGTTCGAATCCCTTCGAGCGCACCACTTCGGGAAGTAGTTCAACTTGGTAGAGCACTTGGTTTGGGACCAAGCTGTTGCAGGTTCAAATCCTGTCTTCCCGACCAGTTAGAATTTTAAAAGTCTTGAGTTTCAAGACTTTCAGACTGTTGACAAATAGGTAGAAATTTTACTTATTTGTCTTTTTATTTTGTAAAAATAATAAAAATTTCCAATAT
>CAKPPW010000008.1 GCA_934177995.1 uncultured Bacilli bacterium | reverse complement strand
CTAGCTAGTTCTAATGATATATCTTCTTTTATAGCTTCACTATTTAATAAGATATTTCGTTCTGCTATTCTTTGATAACTTTCTTTTGACTTTTTTAGTATTATTAGTGACTCTTCTACCTCATTATTCTTATGAATACTAGAACTACACATAACATCTCTCATACAATTAAGTAATACATCATCATTTGTTCTTGATAAGATAAAGGAATAATCTAAGATTTCTTCTTTTGATAAAAATGAATAACATAATAGTTTTCTTAGTCCCTTAGAGTATCTATTTGTTATTAAATCTTTTAATTCTTCTTTAGTAAATTTTCCTTCTTGTATGGCACTTACTGACATTAGTTCTAATATTCTTTCTATTTGTTTTTTATCAGTGGTTTCATTAAGTAACGTCACTACTAACATATTATCTTTAGATAATCTAACATCATAACCCATATTCTTTAGTTTTTCTTCTACTTCTTTTATCACTTTAAACCTCCAAAATATTACTAGAAATACTATAACACATATTTAGCTAATTATTAATTATTTTATCAAAAAAATGACTAGTCTTTTGCACTAGCCATTAGTTTTTGTTAATACTTTTTGGTATGCTGTAGTTTCTCCTTCTTTTACGCAATCAACAAAAAACTTATCCCTCATTTTATAATATCCTTGCCAATCATTCTTTTTATTAGTCTTAATAACAGTATGTTCACTCTCAAAATCTAATTGTTTTGATGGTGTAATACAGTTATGCATCTTTTCATTTTCTAGATTAACATATAACAAGAAGTTATCTTTTACATTAGGAGCAGTACCAAAAGTATCTAAGTATTCTTCTAAAGTATATTTACCAATCAAAAACCAAATATCATTAGTTTCTTGTATAACACCTTGAGTATATTTTCCAAGTTCATGAATTGCAATTTCTTTATCACTATTTAAGTTCAAACCATTTTCTAATTCTTCTTTTAAATGTAATAAATGAATATATCTCTTAACTTTAGGATTCTTTTCTAATTCTTGCATTTCTTCAAAGTTTGTTCTAACTATTTCTTTTACATCTTCTATATCTAATCTTAAATTTTCTAAAATTTCTTGTTCCATTCTATTCCCCCAATCTATAAATCTATATAAAAATTTTTACACTCAATACACTAATATACTCTAAAAGAATCATTTATATGTATAAATGGCATATTAATTATATAATAATTTCTATTTTATCACAAGTAATTTTTGTATTTTATCTTAGAAAAAAAGCAAAAGCGATACACATTTCATAAGTTATGTATCGTTTTTATAATTATATTTCTTCAAACAAATATACATTTTCAGGCAATTGTAGTTTTTCAAATACTCTTTGCTTTATTAATTTTCCACCCATATGTTTATAAAAGTCATTTGTAGGGTTATCTGCTAAACAACCTACTATCATTTTAGTAAATCCCATACTCTTCAATTCCTTAATAGCCATATCAAATAGTTTTCTACCATAATCTTGTCCTTTATAATTATTTATTAAATATAAAGCATATAACTCACCACAATCATTATACTCTACCTCATCAGAGGCATCTACGTTAATAAAACCTACTATTTCATTATTGATTTCAAGAACATATTGATGATTAGTATTCTTGTTAAATTCTTTATAGGAATTAGTTGCTCTTTCTTGTTCATTTAGATATAAATTGTCTAAAAATTCATCATTTACTATACCTCTATAAGTTTCATTCCATGCTATTGTTACTATTTTTGCCACAGCAAAACAATCATTTTTATTCATTTTTCTTATAATATAGTTCATATTTACCTCTATTCACTATGATTTTTTAATTTTGTTATTTTGGTTATTATTTATTAAAATATTATTTTTTTCACTAAATAGGTAACAACTACACCGCTAAACGTTACCTTTAGTCTTAATATATTTATTAGTTTTAACAATAGAATTAAAATTTTTTAAAAATATAAAGCTCATATATAGGGTTATAAATATTGATAATAAAAATATAATAATATTAACATACCAGTAATTACCTACATCTATTAAATAGCTAAAAAATATATTCTTTGAATATAATATTAAAAAAATAAGCGAGTAATTAATAATATCAATAAATATTTTTATAAAATGACCATTTATTATATCAAATATAACTATTGGTAAAAATAATATAATAACATTTATAACTGTAAATTCATTTATAAATAAAGAAACAATTACAATAAAATATTCAAGCAGTAATAAAGAAATACTAATTATATCTTTGTTATTCAATTCGATAAATAAACCATAAAATTTAATATTATTTTTATTAATTCCTTTTCTTATATTTTTCCTAAACATTAAGAAGACAATTGTTATAAATATTGGAAAAACTATTGCAAAAGGAATTAACCTAATCATTTCATATATAAATTCATCAAACATATTTATTCTCCATCTATAATAACATTAAACTCATTATTTGAATTTACATAGTAGGCATCTACATTCTTATATTCTATAATACCATCATTTATCTCTATAGAAAAATCACCATCAATTCTTCCCATAATAGCTACATAGTCTTTTAAAATTAATAAATTATAATCTTTACTTTTTATTCTAATGGCACTTACATCTTCTATTTTTCTTAATCCTTTTTTTAATGTAAATATCTTAACTATCATAAATTTAATTCCTTTAAAGTACCAATATATAAAAATTTAGATTCATCTATACTGTCATATTTACCTGAAAGTACTGCTTCTACGTCATCCAAAACATCTTCTATTTTTACAAATTTACCAGGTATATTTGTATAGTCTTGAGCTACAAACATTGGTTGAGTAAAATAATTTCTTAATTTTCTTGATCTATAAAAGACTAACTTATCATCTTGACTTAATTCATCTATTCCAAGAACGGCTATAATTTCTTCTAATTTTTCATATCGTGTTAAATACTGAAGTACCTTCTGGACTAAATCATAATGCCTTTGGCCAACTTTTTCTACATCAATTAATTTAGATGATGTTTTAAATACATTAATTGCGGGATAAAGGCCTTTTTCTGCAACTTTTCTATCTAATACCACTTGTCCATCCATATGTGAAGTAATTGTTTGAACCGCTTCATCATTTAAATCATCTGCTGGAACATAAACCGCTTGAAATGAAGTGATTGAACCATGTTCTAGTGAATTAATTCTCTCTTCTACTTCTGATACATCACTTGCCATCGTAGTAGGATAACCATTTTCTACCGGTATTCTTTTTAATTCTGTAGAAATTTCACTTTTTGCTTGAACAAAACGATATATATTATCAATAAATAATAATACATCCTGCTTTTTATTATCACGTAAATATTCAGCTAAAGTAAGACCAGAGTATACTGCTTTTGATCTAGACACTGGGTTATCTCCCATTTGTCCAAAAACAATACTTATTTTATCAAGTAAGTTAGATGATTTCATTTCATTATATAACTCTTTTCCTTCTCGTGAACGTTCACCTACACCTACAAATACAGCATTAGAGTTATGTGACATGTATAAATTATTAATAAGTTCCTTTATAACAACCGTTTTTCCAACTCCTGCTCCACCAAGAAGTCCCATTTTAAATCCTTTAGATATGGGGGCAAAAAAGTCAATAACTTTAATTCCTGTAGGAAGTGTTGAATAATCAACTTTTAAGTTAGAAAGATTAATATCATTATTATAAATATTTTTCCTTTTAGGATTATTTATCATAGTACCATCTATTAAATCACCATAACTATTAAATACTTTACCAAGTATATTATCAGAATACTCAATAGTTAAACCATTACTATATTTGGTAACAGGAAGTCCTCTTTTTAAACCAATAACA
This sequence comes from uncultured Bacilli bacterium, assembly GCA_934177995.1. Lineage (GTDB taxonomy): Bacteria > Bacillota_I > Bacilli_A > RF39 > UBA660 > Onthousia. The sequence continues at coordinate 43,874 of CAKPPW010000008.1, read as the reverse complement.
CTAGAAAGGGGAATAGCAGTAATTGTATTATTATTAATTTCCATTACTTCAAATTTATATATTTTATCCCCAGTACTTGTGGATAAAATATCTCCAATTTTAAAGTCCTGTGGAATTTCACAATAAATTTGAATATTAATATCAGAAATTGCAATTATTTTATTTATCACCATAATCACCTCATAGTATTCTTATAATTATTAATTTGTTTCTTAAAAGAAGCTTCCTTCTTACTCTTAACTTCTTCTAATTTTTTTTCTTTTTCTATCTTATCTATCTTATCAATACTTTCCCTAGTAATTTTTTCTCTCATTACATTTTCAGATGCCCAACTATTACTTTCAAACACTTTTATTTGATAACATATTGCAATAGAAATCATCTTAGTAAGTAGTTCATTAACATCTGTTTCCATAACATAATCAACATCAAGATTAATATCTTTCTTATCTTCGATATTAATATCAAGAGGAAATAATTTTTTTCTTTCAAATCTTATATCATTAACATTATAATAATGATTAAATACTACATTTATTTCTTTTATTTTTTTGTTACTTATATAATCACTAATAATATCATCTATTTTATAATACTCATCTAAGAATTTATCTTTTTCTATTTTTAGTATTATTTTATCATCTATTTGTTGAAATAATTTCTTACCTATAACTATCTTATAAGCTTCTTTATCTTCTCTAACAGATTTTTGTAATAAGTAATTAAAATCTCCACAAAATCCTAAATCGTTACCAATATATATATTTAAAATAATCCCTTTATTATTTGTTAATAATAGTTTTTTATCTAATTTTAGGTTTTTATTATTGGTAATACTGTAAAGAAGTCTATTAATCTCATCTTCTACTCCAAAATATTTATTAGCTTCTCTTTTGGCCTTATCAACTCTAATCAAAGAATGAAAGTTCATTACTTGGACAATATTTTTTATATTAGCCATCTTTTCCTACTCCTAAACTGTTAAATCTTTCTTTAATTTTCTCAGGAGATAGAGGACTATATTTATATTGAAGTAATGACTCAAGTATTTTTTGACCTTTAAATAATTTATCTCTTAATTCTTGACTCATTTCATCTTCATTTGCAAGTTCATAAACTTGTCTAGTTTCCAAATAACTAAGTAATGTTCTCCTAACCTCTGCTCCCATAGCTTTCATCTCAGGACTTTGAACAGCTCCACCTAAACGTGAAACAGAAAGTCCATAATCAATTGCTGGTTTTTCGCCTTTATTAAAGGAACTAGTTGATAATACTATCTGTCCATCAGTGATAGAAATAATGTTTGTAGAAATATAATCAGTAATATCCCCACTCTTAGTTTCCATTACAGGGAGTATTGTTATACTTGCCCCATTTTTATACTGACAACCACGTTCTAAAAGTCTTGAATGGAAATAGAAAATATCAGATGGATAAGCATCTCTACCTGGACTTTTTCCAGAAATAAGACTAATTTCTCGATAAGCATCGGCATGTTTTTTTAAATCATCTAATACAACAAGTACATCATATCCACTTGTCATATAATATTCGGCAACACTTAAGGCAAAATATGGGGTAAGTGTTAAAATAGAAGGTAAATCATCATAAAACGCTGTAATAATTATGGTATAATCTGTAGCATGCCTTTTTAATAACTCATAATAAATCTCTTTTACTTCTTTTTTAGTCTTACCTATAGCACAATAAATACAAATGACATTCTTATTCCTTTGATTAACAATAGTATCTAAACAAATCTGTGTCTTACCTGTTTTTTTATCACCAATAATTAATTGCCTTTGACCCTTACCAATAGGATAAATTAAATCAATTCCGGCAATACCAGTTTCAAGTGGTCTTTTTACATCTCCTCTATCCATTATAGGAATAGTATCCATCTCTATTGCTATCTTCTTGGTATTAGAAAACTTTTTATTAGATAACTTATCATTACCAAATAAATCAATTATTCTACCAATAGAATCATCTGAGTAATCACCCATAAATGTTTCATTAGTTTGATAAACTGTATCACCTATTTGAATATTTTCATGTTTTTCAAGAATTGCAATTACTACTTTATTAGGTTTAAGTTGGATGACATAGCCAATACCTTTATTATCTATATTAACTTTCTCATAAAATGTTACATCTTCAAATCCAACAACCTCTAGAATAAAGTCTTTAACACTAACTACTTTACCTACACCATAAACATTTTTTTTAGCATCTATTGAGTTTAACTTATTATCTAAAATACTATCAACATATTTATTACTATTTTTATCAGTAAAAGAAATGTTATTTTCTTCTTTACTTATATCTGATTCATTAGAGTCATCAAGCACTTCAATCTCCGTATCTTTTAAATTATCTAAAGAATCATTATTAAGTGTAATAATTTCTGGTTTTTCTTCTAGCATTGCAATCCCTCCTATATATCAACTAAGACTATAATCATATAAAACATTTTTATATATAATTTTTATACCTTTATATATCTTAGAATTATAAATAGTTTTTATTCTTTTATCTAAGTAATCATAATTTTCATTCTTATTTCCAACATATATGTATATATTAGGATCATATTTACCAATTTCAAAGTCTAGATAATTAATAAATTCTTCAATATTAAAGTCATCTTTTCCTAAAAAGAATTCATTATATATATCCTCATCTATAAGTATTAAATGTCTTCTTATATTACTTATAAAGTTACTATCATCGTTAATAACAATATTATAAATACCAATATCAGTAATGTATTTTTTCATCTTAATCAATTTATCATAATGATGACTATCTTCATCCTTAACATTTTCCTTTATAAATCTTTTAATAATATCACATTGATTAATAGAAAATTTATCATCTACATGTTTCATTACACTAAATAAATTGTCTATAACATAGTCATCTTTTTGATCTACATATATAACTGACGTTTCAAGATTTCTTTCTTTCTTTTCTTCCTCTTTATTCTCTTCTTTTAAAATCTTTGGTTCTTTTTCTAATACATCATTAGTATATTCTTGTGTCTTTAACGTAAAATAGACCTTGGCTTTTTCATTTATCTTTTTTACTTCATACTTTAGTAAAAAGAAGATAGAAAGAGTCATTAATATCAATACTAGTAATGTAATTACTATTGCAAGAGTCATATTATCCTATTAATGGATTAAAGAATAATAAGAAGAAAACAAATAAGAATAAGAATAGTAGAAATACAGAAGTAACAACTAGTATTGTCATAACACTTCTTACAACAATATCTTTAGTCTCTGGATTTCTTCCAACAGCCTCAGCCACTTTACTTGATAAGATACCTATACCTATACCAAGTCCTAAAAAAGCAAGACCTAACATAATTCCAATTGCAAATAATGTAGCAGAATATACACTTTCCATACTTTAACCTCCTATAAAACTATCTTTACATCTAATAACTTCACTAGTTCCATTATAAGACAATCCTTCAAGAGTAATCTCATTTAAGTACCCTAATCTATTATAACTAATTGTACCATTAAATCCACTAGATGACGATGCTTTTTTCATATTTATCTCATCACTACCTGCTTTTACTCCATCAATATACAAAACTGCTTGACCAATATCATATACATATTCACTATCTATTTTTAAGTTATAAGTAATATAATTTGAAGTTATTTTATTAATTTTTAAATTACACGAAGGACTCTTTGTCTTAACTGTAACTACGTCTTCTACTGTTTCTTCTTTATTAGAAGTTTCAGTATACCCAAATGAAATTGTATAAGAAGAATCCTTATTTAATTCACGGATAATATATTTAGTTTCATTTTTATTAACAAACATTCTATTAATATTACCCTTATTATCATCTACTTGTAAAAATACACTCTGATATTCATTATTAGGGTCATACACACTATAATTAACAGTAATAGTTGTTACACTAGAAGTAACACTCTTTAGAGCAGCCCACTTACTAAAGTCAAAGTATATTTCTCCTTTTTTAATAGTATCTTGAGTCTTATCATTAATTCTATTAGCACTATTACTTAAATTATTTACACTGTTAATAACATTCTTTAAATAATTATCATAATAAGTATTATCAATTAAGTTATCTGTTTGATTATCATTATCGTTACTCTCAGTCTTATTTGTATTATCATCTTTTTTATAGTTATTTGTACTACCAATAATTTTCTTTAAATTAATTTTCTTATCATTATAAATTAATACTTCGTTTGCAATATCAAAACTCATAGTTGTACCTTTTAAAACTACTTGACCAATACTTTTAAGATTGACTTCATTATTAGCAAAAGTCGGATTTCCCTGTTTATCAAGTTCAATTATTAAGTATCCACTAGTCTTAATAGTTTTATCTTCAGTTTTAATATCACTATCTACCATCAAATACTTTCTATCTTTTAATTTAAAAAATTTAGTAGGAGAAGCTTTGGGAATTTCAGTAACCCCAGTTAAAGCTTTTACATCACCGGTATTCATAATTTGATAAGCGTTACCATATAGATATAACTTATAATCACTTTGATTATATACGACGGGATTTTTACCAACTTTTGAAGAAACAGTTTTATTCTTTTCTTTTTGATATAGATAATAATTCCCATCAAATTTCTGTGCTAAATAACTATTAATATCAGTCTTTGCATAGTTCAAATCATCATCATAATATACACTACCAATGGCAACATCATACTTGTTATTATCAATATTTATAAATCTAAATATAAAATATATAAACAATGCAATAATACCAATGATTATAAATATAAATAATGAAAATATTCCTACATTGTTGGTTTTAACTTTTTTCATAAACTCCTCCTTTCGATTTTTTCAGCAATATCATTAATTTATTTAATAGATTAAACGATATTCTAATGTTGTTTCATCAATAATTTTACTACCTTTAAAGAATTGTACTGAAATGAAGTAAATTCCTTCATTAGTAATTGCTTCAGGGATAGAGAATAAATAATATTTGGTATCTCCTGTAGAAGTAGCTTGTGGTTTGAAATCAACCTCATTATCAACGCTATACCCATTATTATCATAAATGGAATATCTAATTGAAGTAATATCACTAAGTTTTGTAGAATCAAAGAATGTTAAATTGACACGTGTATTGTCAGATAAATCCGTATCAGCATAAACATTACCAATAGATATACCTTCATTATCACGAATTAAAGTAGAATAAGTTCTAGTTTCTGCTGTAAAATTAGTTGAACTATTATCATAATTAGCATTGTAGCCAATATATAAAACATATTTTTCACCTAAAGATACATTAGGTATAGTAAATTGTTGATTAATCACACTAATACTAAATGATTTATTTTTAACACTTTCCGGAGTAACATCACGACCATTAGCATCTAAAATGTAAATATTATAAACTCCATCTACTACGCTTTTAGCATAATCTTTGAAATTAACTCTAAATGTTAAATTATTATTACTAAAAGTATGAGAAATAGAAATGTATGGAGAATATAATTTAGCAAAATAGTAGTCAACATAAGAAGTTTCTAAAGCAAAGTCTGTTTCGTTTCCATCTATTGTTGTAGTAAGATATGGTTTAATATAAATTCTATATTTTTTACCTGTAATTACTCCCGTTCCGCTTAAATTAATATATTTAATCATTTGCTTTTTAAAAGCTATATCATTTTCTGTCTTAGTATCAATTAAAATATCATTTTCATGTGTATCATCAACAATTTCGTATATTTCGTATTTGATATAAGTATATCCAACAATTTCATCAAGATTATAACTAAGCTTTAAATATCTCTTATCATAAGACTTTGGACTATACACAACATTAGTATTACTAATCCCAACATTACCAATTGTTTTAAAATAATAATTTTTAGTAGTAGTTTGATCATCAACATCATATAACCTGGTTCTAGTATAACTAGCTCCATCATAAACATCTGCTAAAATTCTGATAAAATAGTTACTTTGTGGCATTAAACTCTCAAGTTTAACTGATTTATTATTGCTAAAGTCATCTACATTAAAAGTGTAAGTATCAACAAGTTTACTTTCACTAGCATCATCGTTAGTACTATAAAGTTCAATATAAATCTTATTATCTTTAATTCTATTATTTCCAGTACCATATAATTTCATATGAATATTAGCACTAACTAGTAATGCCTCAATTGAAGTATTACCTTTAGAGTCTAATAAACTAACAGCAGGAATAATAGAATTAAATGAGAATACATCACTATTTGCTATTTTAACTTCTTTTTTCTTCAAAGATTTAGGTGAATAATAAGTATAATTGGCACTTACTCCACTTTGATCAATTAACTGTTCAATATATGAGACTTTAGAAGAATCACCTTTACTATAAACTAATAATTTATCTGAATTACTATTAAATTTAAATGTCATATATTTATTAGCAGCACTAATATCGGTATCTATGGTGTTATTATTATACGAATAGTAATAAGCAGTAGAGTCTATACTACTTTGAATAGTTTGTAGAACATGATATTCTCCTTGGCTTTCAAATCCATAAACTCCAGAATCATAGTAAAAATAAATCTTAGTAGAAATAGACTCTCCCATTAAAGATTCTATCTCAGAATAATCTACAACAATATTACCATTATTTATTGTTAAGTCTTTTACTGTAATAGTTTTTGAAGAACCAATAAAATCTATATCTATTTTAGCAACTCTATTAAATAAATCTATTTTATTATTATAATCTAAGAAACTAATAACAACTCTGTTTGTATCTTTGAATAAATTTACTTCACCAAAATCAGGAGAAATAGCTCCTTCATAATATTGGGTAGTAAGTACTTTATTTTTTTGAAATGAAGTATCATTATTAATATACTCATATATTCCACTTATCTTAAACATACCAGAATTTTTAACAGAAAGATTAAGAGGTTTATAAGAATCAGTTTCTTCAATTTTAGTAGAAGATACTAGATTATTATCTATATAAGCAGTTAAAAATTGGTTTTGTAACGTATGATCTATATCACTGTACTTATATTTCCAAATATACTCAGTATCATTACTAGATGATGGATATAATTTAATATGTGGTTCTTGTTTTTCTGGACTAATTCCTTTGCTTCTTAAAGTTATTTCACCAGTAGGATAAGAGGTTTCTGCTTTACCATCAAAATCTAAATCAAGATCGGCAGTATACGTAAAATAGTATGATTCCCCACGTCTAAACTCATTTACTTCTGTACCAGGTAGTTTTCCATCATTACAATAAAATTCAACATAATTAATATCACCGGAAGCTGGTACTTCATATTTCTTAGTTGCTATAACGTTTCCATCAGCTGACCTTAATTGATAGTTAATACTCTTAGCATATTTCTTAGAATTATCATAGCCGGCTCTAATTTTATAGCCAATTATTGTTTCACCATCTAAATCATCTCTTTTATAAGGAGATGAAGCATCTTTATTTCTAATAACTTCAAAATCAATAGCATCATTAATATTATCTGGTGGATCAGGAACTACACCATTAGTCTTAACAGTAATAATATTATCTTTTATTGGTAAGGTATTTTTATAATCTGTATAATCATATGCCCCAGTTACTTCAATTGTATAATATTCAGAAGATAAATCACTGTTTTTAAGTCCAAATAAACTAGGCTCGATAGTGAATGAATTATCATAATATTCATCACGTAATGTTGAAACATACTCATCTAAGTTTCTATCAACTTTTTTGATTGATTTTTTTAATACTCCTGCGGTACTTTTTCCTTCATATAAATTAAATTGAATACCTGTTAAAGTATTTGCTTCTAACTCTGTATTTTCATTATTAGGAATTAATTGAGCATTAATTCGAAAAGAATAATCAATACTTGCTTCACTAACATTATATATTAGTTTAAACGGATTAGGATCTTCAGTCTTAACAATAACACTACCAACATGACAATTATCAATAGCTGGATTTCCATCTTGTAAGTCAACTTTGGCACTAACAGCAAAAGAATAAGTTTCATTACTTCTTAAGTTATTAACATCAATTGGTATATTTAAATTACCACTCGAAGTGATAGTTTTACTAACTCCAACAGAATCAGTATATGTAATAGTTATAACTGAACCATCATCCAAATTTATAGTATTACCATCATCATTAATTATAATTCTACCAACAATTCTTTCAAATGTAACTTTTTCCTTTTCAAAACTAACAGTTGGATACTTAACTCCATCCATCTTCATAACATCACTTAGATCTGTAACATATTCATATTCTTTATCATTATCATTGAATACAATCACTACTCTAAATACATAAGGAACTCCTCTTTTAACATCAGAGTCATTTATTTTTAAAGTAGCTGACGAAGTATCAGTCTTGTTAATAGTAGCAAGTGGAGTATTATCACCAGCAGCAATATTTCTAGCATCATATACTTCATATCTATAAGAAGTAACTCCATTATCTGGGTCAGAAATATTTTTTAAGATCATGCTAAATTCACCATTTTTCTTGTTTATAGAAAATGAGGTACTACCATAAGTAGGTTTACTTTTTAAAGTAGTAAATGTTTTACTCATTGTGAAGTCACTAGATACTACAGCATCTTTATATACAAAATTTGATAATTCAACAGTATATTTACTATTATGAGTTAATTTATTAAAGGTAAGTGCTGTTTCACTATCATTTAAAACAACATCATTAGTAGAAATAATGCCTCCATTTTTATCTTTTAGAGTTGCTTTTAAACTTAAAATATTACAATAATCTGTTTTATTAATACTAACTTCTAAGCTATCATCACTTATATAATTTTTTTCTAAACTAATACCAATTGGCTCTGTCATGAATGTTTTTTGAATAAAATCTTTGTTAAACTGAACTTCATTTTTACTATAGTTAGAATTAACAATTAATATATAATTAGTTTCTGGTTGTAAAGCTTCACTTTCAACGTCAAAACTATTTGTTCCAGCCTCTACGGTAGTTTCATAAACTATTTTATTGGTACCGGTTTCAACAATTTTAACTGACATATCACCTTCTAGCACTGCTTCTTTATCTGATACTGTTATTTCTGCTCTTAATCTATTTGATGTAACATCCATTTCAGTAACTGTGAATTCTGCATCCTTTATTCTACTTGCTGAATCAATTATTTCTTCTATACTATCATCATCAGTATTTATAATACCATTATTAATTGAAGGTAATTTTTCATGATTATTTTTACTACTGTTGTTAGATTCATTTTCATTTGTTTTGTTATCTTGATTATCTTTTTTATATTTATCTGTAATAGTAGAATTTTCTTCTTTATTAATTTCAATATTATCATCAGAGTCAATGGTAATTTCTCCTAAAGAAAGTTTTCTTTCTCCTTTAAGATAAATATTCTTGCCAGAAAAATCAATTACTATATCTCCAATTGTAATAGTAACATCACTACTAATATTTTGATAAGAGACTCCTTGATTTTCAAGTTTAATAATATTTCCCTCAAGATAACTAACTTCTAAATAATTATTTTCAATTGTTTTTTTTATATCTCCTATTTGAAGTTCCATCTTATTACCAATTATCATATACTTAGTATCAGATATTTTTAACAAAAAGTTATTAAAATTTAACCTTTTATCTAGATAGGTAACTGTATAGTTTGTACTATTTTTAGTAAAAACGGTTCCAGGATAAATATTATAGTAGTTATAAGTCTTTTTACTTAAGTCATTTAAATCTAAAATAGCAGACTTAGAAAACGTTGAGATTGATCCATCATCATAATGAATAAATGTTTCTGTAGGAATTGATACACTTTCTTTTTTTGTAGTTTCAATATTGACTTTGTCATCTAAAATTCTGTATTTACTATCTTTTGTAAAGAAATACTTTTTAGTCGATGACTCACTAACTTTTGCAATAACATGCCCACTACTATCAAATTTAATAAATCTATTTTTATATACTTGAAGCCCAAAACTAAACATTATAATAGTGACTACTAAAACTGGAATAACAATTAAAAAACCTTTTTTCATAGAAATCAATTCTCTCTTTCAAATCATTTTACTTATCATCTTATATTCTATACATAGTATATCAAACAAGCATAAAAAAAGCAAAAAACTTATAAAGATTTCTGCCTTTTACTTTGTCTTCTAATTATAATAAGTAGTAATATAATTCCAGCTATTAATGAGCTCATAATTATACCTACCGATAGTAAGATATTCTTCTTAGTTCTACCAATTCCAAAGTAATAATTATTAAGTTTAGAGTTACTTTCTATAACATAATTAGTACTAGGACTAGATAATTTGTCTATAACATCAGATGGTATTGACGAATCATTTACAGGTATTTCATATACTTCATACTTACTAGTAACTGGATTATAAATTGATGAATAAGTAGAAGTAATACTATTAACTTTAGTACTATCATTACTAGTAGTAGAATTTAATACCTCTTTAATTGTTTTATCTTCTAATTTACTTTCTAATTCTTTACTATCAGAATAATCATCAATCTTAGAATTATTGGTACTTACCTTAGAAAAACTGCTTATAAAATAACTAAATATATCTTCAGCATTAGTTTTATTTTCAATAATTGTTTTTCCGGTCTTATAGTTAAAGACTACATAATTACCATCATTATATAACACAAATATAATATCACTTGAATTATATATATCACTAGTGAATGCCTTTATATTTCTATTTTTAAATCTAGTTGGAAACTTAATATTATCTTTTATATTATGTAGTGAACCATCAGTACCAAGATATATTAAATAATTATCATCATTATAATTACTAACAAATATATTATTTTTAATATTATTAAGTGCTGAATCAACTACTTCTAACTTATTATCTTTAACAAATAACTGCTTATCAATTATTTGTCCATTTACATTAGAATAGCTATAAAATGTATTAATATTTTCAGTAGCATAATTAAAGCTATACATTGGAACACCATCAGTATTAACTAAGTTATCAGTAGAAGAAATGCTTTTTTTCTTAGTTTTTAAATCATAAATACTACCATCACTATATAATATTCTATTATTGTAAATATTAATAGGATAAACCGATTTACTTGTTAGTTTTAGTTTAGATAAATCATTATCATTCGTGGTAATTTGTTTTTCTTCTATATAATAGTATTTATTTTTGATAACATCTATATTATTTTTCAACTTAGATGCTTTAATATTAATCTTTTTAGTACTTATGCCATTGGTAATAGAAATAGTAAAATCATCTATAAAATTATAGTAATAGGTATAAGTACGTTCATTTAGCTTTTTAGACTCATTATTAATGGTAAATGTTGCATTATCATCAACTTTACTAAACTCTATATTTATTTTATCTGCATCACTTGCATAAACACTAATTTCTGGTAAAGGATCAAAGGAAGCTACTTTTAATCTTCTACGAGAAAGTTTTGAAATAGTTTTTCCTGCTGTTGGCATATCACTATAGTATCTTTCATCTGGATAAGTAGAGTTTACACTTGGATATTTTGAACTAGATAATTTATCAAAGGTAAAATTACTATCAATTCCAATATTAGTATAACTTGATTTATTTTTAAGATCATCTAGCGAGTATAATTTAACATTAGAAGGGATATCATTAGTAGTAACAGCTACATTATTTGATTTGTTTCCTATATATAATGCTAAATTATTAATTCTATCAGCATAGTCATCATGTCCACCAATTATATATCCACGTGGGCCACTAGAAGTAACATCACAATCTACATAATTACTGTAAAAATGTCCATTAAACAACATCTTTTCAGCATAGCCAATTAACCCTCCTGCATAACTAGATGCAGTAATTGTTCCTCCTTCAACTAAGTTATGATGAACATAAATTTTATATATTTGTTCGGTTGTATTCATGTTTGCAGCATATCCTAAGATTCCGCCAGCAAAACTACCTGTAGCAGTAACTGTGGCATTAGAAGTTGCATATTGAAGTGTATTAGTTACACTTTCGTGAGTTCCTACAATTCCCCCTACTCTATTACGACCAGTAATACTGGTATTATAAACTCCAACAACAGATACATTTCCATAGGAAAGTTTTCCTTTTATTCCTCCTACATTGTCACCTTTTGATTCAATAATTGAATCAACTACTGTAGAAGAGGAAATTGTCCATCCTCCATTACCAGTAATTCCTCCTACATTAGATGAATCGGTAGTGGTACCAGTTATATGACCATTTGCAAAATAGGCATTACTTATATTCTCAGAATACCCAGCTATTCCACCAATAGTATTTGATCTAGCTGTAACATTAGTATTTCTAACCACTACTCTAGTTACATTTCTAGAATTTGATTGACCATACATACCTCCAACATTTCTATATCCTAGTACTTCACTATCTGTAATAGAACAATTACTTCCTGTAGCTTGTCCAAATAATCCTCCTACATAGCTTCCATTATTAGCATTAACATTAATATTTTCTCCGTTTATGTTAAATACTGTGGGATCATTTATCCAATCTGAATAACCAATAAATCCTCCTACATAGCTTCCATTAGCATTAATTTTAATATTACTTAGATTTGCATCTTTTATATCAAAATATCTTGTACGTCCTATAAATCCTCCTATATAAGAATTACCACTAACATTTATTAACGACATATTAATAGTACGAATGTCTTGAGCAAGATTAAGAGCAACTATACCAACATAAGAAATATTAGGAGCGTTAACAGTAACATTATTAAAATTAACATTTTCCATATTACCATTAAGATAATTAACGACACCAGAGTAATTGCCACTACCACTATTACTAATATTAATATTAGTAAAATTAACGTCAGAAATATTAGCGGCAATAGTATCAATAAGCCCTTGACCTGCTTTATTAAATTTGACCGTAATATTACTTAAAGTATGACCACCATCTGTACCTTCAAGTCTATTTATATTAACATTTGTTTTAACATTAGTCTTTCCACTAAAATCTATATCGGCAATCAATCTATAATTTTCAAATAGATCAGTACTAATATTCTGCCAATCTTCATATTTAGAAATATCTTTATAAAAGGATAAATCTATTTTAGCTCCAAAACTTGTTTTTTTAGTTTTACCATTGCTAACATATTCAACTTCATTAATTAGATAACTATCATAATAATGGATTGGTTTAGCAGTTACTTCATATATTGTTTCCCCATCCAAATTAATATTTTTATTAACAGACATAATTTCCATATCGTTAAAATTGATATTCTTGATTTCAAAATCATCTGGATTGTTAATACTAAGATTAATAATGGCAGTATTTACTGTTTTACTAGTCGTAATTTCTTTTATTTTAAAATCACTTGAATAAAACTCTATATCTTCCTGATTAGGTAATAATTTATCACTATTTTTATAAGTTAATTTAGGCAAAATATTGTGACCGTTTTTAGCAAGTAATTTACTATAATTAAACTCTTCTCCTAATTGAATTAAACTCTGATAATTAAGTTCATGGGTTAATTCCTCTGAAGTAATTAAAATATCACCATTTGCTTGAGTAGAAATAAGACCATTTAGTAATTGTTCACTCCAAGCATAATTTGAATTAATTGCAGTTCTATTACCAATTGTACGACCTTGATTATTACTCTTTTTACTACTAAATACATCTCCTACCACTAAAGTATTTGAGACAAAATCATTAGTACTATACCCTACAACTCCTCCTAATGAATCTTGCTGTGTATAAACATCAACTGCACTGATCACTTTTGAAATATAACCGGAGTTATAACCTACTATTCCTCCTACTTCTAATGTATTTGTATTAAGCATACCTTCTGCATATGAATTATAAACATATCCTGAGTTGTTTCTACCAATAAATCCTCCTACACCATAGGTAGCAAAAGCTTGTGTAACATTCATATCAAGTCCATGAACAAAACTATTTTCAATTATAGTAGTAGTATTCTCACCAACAAATCCACCAATTCGTCCTTCATATGACTTATGATTTTCATCTTTAATATAAACTTTTATATCAGTTACAGAGCAATTACTAATGGTAGAGTTGTTAGTATAAGCGGCTAAACCACCAACTCTATAGGATCCATATAAAGTAACACCTTTTAAGTGTACATTTTCTACATCTGCTGATTCCTGAACCAAACCTATAAAACCAACATGACTAGCATATGATAGATTACGATAATTTTCTACAAATAAATTTTTAATTGTTCCACCAGTAAGTTGATAAAATATAGGATTACCATTTTCTATTCTTATGTTTGAAATTGTGTGATTATTACCATCAAATTTACCTTTAAAATTACTAATTGGAGTTACAGTCTTATTTATAAAATCAAGATCTGCATACAATCGGTAATTTTCTGTAGGTTTAGAGGCAATTTTATTAAATTCATCAATATTTGTAATCTTTCGGTAAACATCAAAATCAATTATACGTTCTTTTTCGGTAAAATCTCTTGAATAAGTGCTATTAGTTGCAGTTTTATAAACTATTTTTCTTACGCTATATTTTGAAACAAAGGCAATTGGATTATAAGCTCTAAATACAAGTTTAGTTTTGCCTAAAGACCATGACTGACTAAGAATTGTGGTAGAAATATTGGCAATTTGAATATCTGTTATTTTCTCACCGGCTGGATTATTTAAAGTGACTGTAACTTTTGCTTCTTCATCACCATCTTCTACCTCATCTACAGTTAAGATATCAATCAAATCTGCATCTGTAACTTGAGGTAATTCAATATAATCTTGTTTAGGCATAACACTAGGCCAATTAAGTTGAGGATAATAGCCATACTTCACATAATCTTTAACATTAAAGGCTCCTGAACTATTAAGAATCTTTTCTTGAAAATTTTCATCTCGAAGAGAAAGTTTGGAAATTCTATTAGAATAACTTCCTGAATAAAATTCATCATCTGCATAGTATAAATTTTTAGCATTGACTGTACCACTATATATATTGGCATCATGTGATAGCTGTCTAAAATTCTTTATAGAGGAACTACCTGAAGTATACGAATAAGCATTTCTTATAATAGTTCTTGTAATGTTTGGAAACATTGTACCAACTTCATTTTGATATCCTATATTAGATTGTGTTTCATCAATAAGAATAGGTACTGTAGTAAAGACATTAGAAACGTAAGAATTCTCACTGGCATTTGATCCAAAACCGCCTAATCGTCTAACGTCAAGAGCAGTATTATCAAGTCCACGTCCGTCTATTGGTTCACCATACAAGTATCCATTTTTAAGAGTCCCATAATTATGATAACTACCAGCATTAACTCCGCGGGCCCCATATAAAGGAACTTTTAAATGTATAGCAAAATTCTCAATAGTACCATAATTAACATGACTAATAAAACTATTAGTAACATTTGCCTGTTTATAAGACTGTTCAAGTGTAATTTTTAAATTAGAAATAGCTCCATAATTATAGTAAACAAGACCATAAAAATCACCATGTGCAATATCTTTATTATAATAATAATGAATATCTAAATTTTTCAAAACACCCTTGCTTTTTAAATTAGAAATAAGAGAAGTTGAAGTACTACCATTATTATTTCCCTCTCTAAATAAGGTTCTTATCAATTTATGACCTTGAAAATCAATTGTTCCATTAAATTCAGAAACATTACTCGTACAATCAGTAAAATCAAGGTCTTCACTTACAAGATAATTACCACTAGTATGAATTGCAAAAAATTCTTTTACGTTATGAATAGTTCTTATTTCATCTTCACTGGTAAATTCAACACTATTTAAATCATAAAATCTTCCTCTAATTCTTACACTTAATTTAATTTCATAATTAGCTGACTTTTCAATCTCGTGCTTATTAACAGCATCAATTACATTTCCGCTTTCATCCATCTTAAAAGCTTCAGTATCAACTAACTTATTATTTTTATAATATCTTAAATAATAGTTATAGTCATCTTTAGTAATTTCACTTTTAGAATCAGTTATATTAGTAATAATAGTTGCCATATAATTTTCTTTATCTTTATACTTTTCGTAACTAGTTTTCTTATCACCAACTTCTATTTGGAAGTTTTTAAACAATACTGTAGTAATATTATTCTCACCAGAATTTTCACGAATAGTAATTGCAATATATGGGCTACTCATTTTATATTTTACAGAAAATGCTTTAAACTCTTTAGAGTTAATACCAGTTACTTGTGTACTAGCAGCATTATTACTACTGCTATTTGATATATAAAATGGTTTTGTATTATTGTCTTTATATTTAGCTTCAAATGATACAGTTACTGTCTTACCAACATATTCTGGTAAATAATAAAAGTAAGTTCTATAGCCATTTTTGGCTCCCAAAGAAAAAGTTACATCATCAACAATTTCTCTTCTTGCTTTATCATATCCTCCATTACTTTTCCATCTTTTATTATTATTTATATCAAATATATTCTTACTAGTTATTTGATTTAATAGACTATCAATTTCTACTGTACCATATAATCCAATAGAGGTAACAATATCTTCTGTATATAAAGTTTTATTATCTTCAAAAGTACTATTATCAAAGCCAATATTATACTCTTCAACCGTATACTTAAATGTATAGGTTTCATTAGCCTCTAATTTATCAATAGTAATTCTTTGATATTCATTATTAATTTTTAGAGCATCAATATAAACTAAATTACCAGTTCTATCTCTTACCTCCAAATAAACTTTATCAGAAGCTATAGCTCCATCTACATCTTCAATTCTAACATCAAAGTCTATTAAGTTTTCAGTTGTAAATTTATTTATAATTTGGACAGTAGCATCTACTTTTAGAGTAGTAAAATCTTTGATATTAAATAGTGTTGTAAGTTCATATGTTTTGTTACCTAATTTTACATAAGTAGTAATTTCAAAATAATAGTTATGGTTAGATAATAAATCATTAATATCCAGATTATAAATACTTCCTGCTTTAAATTGTTCCATCTCTAGTGATTCTATATTAAATGATTTATAAGTAGAATCATCAGTACTATCTATTACATCTATTTTCATGGATGATATTAATTCAATTAATTTATCATTGGTACTTTCAATATCTAATGTAACATTATACGATGCACTACTACTTGTTATTTCATTTTTTGTAAGTTTTAAGCGGGGATACCCAAGTGATGAAATAGGATTGGTTGTAAACTTACCCTCACATAAAGTTAAGTCTTTTTGTATACCTTTTCCATCTTCCAAATCATAATCGCCATATAAGTAAACTTTATATACCTGACTTGCATCCAGGTTTTCAAAAGTAAGTATTTTATCATCTGGAACTTTACCATCATATATCACTTGTTTATCAACATCAGTTAAAATATATCTTAAATTGCTAATAGCAATATTATCACGGTTAGTTACTTCAAATGATACTTTTGCTTTATCAATATCAGTACTAATTACTTTCATGCTAAAACTAGGTTTCTCTTTTAAAGTCTTAAATGATATATCATCATATTCAATTTCTAATTCATTACCAACTATATCAGTTGCTATAAATTTTAAATCATATTTTGTATTACTTTTTAATGTTTTAGCTGTAGAATAATTTATTGGATCTAACTTAACCAATTTTCTAATCAATGATGTACTAATCTGATAATTATTTTTGCCAATACTAAGTTGTAATGACTTCAATCCTTTTAGTACTTCATCTGTTTCTTTATTATCTAATCTAATATTATTAATCTCTGCATAGTTTGGATAAGTTTTAATATTATCAATAGATAATTTAAGTTTTTCTACATTGGAAATATCTAAGGTAGAAACTTTAAATTCACCTATATTACTTCTAACTAATTGATCCTTTTCATTCTTGTATTCGAAATATGCTTTTACATTATATTCAGTTTGTGGTTTTAAGCCAGAAACTTCAATTGTACCTTCAGTACCAAATGTCTTTCTAACATACAAGCTATTTCCAATATAAAATTCTAATGTTGGCATCTTACTTATTCTACTTGCAGTGTCACTTATCTCTAGATCTGCTTTAACAGAATAAATATTTCCCTTTAAATTCTTAAGTTTAGCGGTTGGTTTTACATAAATAACGGTTTCTCCTTCTTTAACAGTACTAGGAGCATCTTTATCTTCAAGTGGCACTTTAGTTTCAGTTTTTTCTTTATCATTATTAATAGTTGTATTATCAGTTTTTTCTTTATCTATTAGTCCTAGTTTTTTTAAAAGTTTATCATAAGTAATTATTTTATTATTAATTGTTACTGTACCAGTATGATCTAATCCGCCTATTTCTTTATAAATATACTTATCACCACTTAAATAATAATATCTTAAATAATTAGTAGAAAAGTATATAAATGAATTAGTTGGTAATTTATTATCTTTATCGTTAATATTTATATTTATACTATCTAGGTTAATATAGATACCATTATCAAGTTCTATAAATAAGTAAGTACTACTATCTGCTCTTTCATAATCTGTTTCATTATATAAAAATTTATTAGAAACAATAGTATTCTTTACAGTTGTAATCTTATTCCATTTACTATCAACTAAATTTCCTACATCATTAATAATTACTACTTCACTACCATCTTTACTAACAACTGGATAATTACTATTTATTTGTTTTTTATTTCTTTCTCCAATATAATAATTACCTCTAGAAGAATATAATATATCATTCGTATGAACTGAGCTATATGATAATTTCTTATTTGATCTTGTTTTTCCATTCATCAAATTATCTGTAATATTATCATTGTTAAATACATATCCTGAAACATCAAAGGTTCTAATAAAAGAATAATTATTAAAGTAAATAAGAATAAAAACAATTAGTATAGTTGTTGCTACAATTATTGCTTTTTTCACACTATCACCCTACTTTAATCGACCTAAATCATCTATATTTTTTCTTAATAATTTATTTTTAGTACCACTTTTTACGCTATCCGAACTAATATTAAGTTCAAAATCATCGTTTTTAAATATAACATCTCCATCAATCATTGCTGGGTAATAATAAACTTTATCTTCATCATAATTATAAATATATAATTCTCCATTACCATATGAATAATTTACATAACTCATGGGTGATATATCAATAGATTGATTAGAAAAGGTAACAGTACCTTTGGTTATGAAAAAATATAAATCATTACCATCATATAAAAATGAATTACTAATTCTATAGTCTAGATTTTTATTAGTTAGTTTATAATCTTCATTATCTTTAGTTAAAACAGTATAATAATTAATCTTATATTGTTTAAAACTAGACTTAGGAAAGACTACATTCATACTTTTGGGAAAAATAATTTTTTTCTTATTTTTTATATATACTGGTTCTGAATATAGATTAAGTTTTTTATCATCTGTCTTTAAAGATGTAATGTTATTATTTTTATCCAAAATAACATCACTATTAAACTCAAATTTTTCCTCACCAAAATAAATGTAAATATTTTCATTTCTTATTTTATATTCATTTAAGTTTTTTTTGGCCAAAAATAATGAAATAACTACAAGTAGCAACATAATTAGGACAGTTAGCATTAGTGCAAGTCCTAAAGTTTTCTTATTTTCCTTTATTTTTATTATCATATTTTTCATATCATCACCATATATTATATTTTATCAATTGTAAAGATTTTTATCAATAAGGGCTGTTGAAAATTTTATATAAAACTGAATTTTTTAACTTAATACATTTATTTTCATTAGTCTTGTAATTAATCATTTTACCAAAACTCAAAGAAATTATAAAGAAAAAGGCCTCACTATAGCCTTTTCTTAATTATCTTGAAGTATTATTTGTCCATCCATAATTGGTATATTTGGATAGCTTTCATCCATTAATGTGAAGTTTCTAAGTGGAGCTTGAGGATTTGTTATTTCTACAGTTTGGGTTTCTACAGTCATAGTAATTGATTTAACTGTTTCATCAAATGTATGTCCTCCATCTCCTGCTATTTGTTTGTAATATATTGGATTACTTCCAGTTGCAGCGAAAGGAACATTATTAAATACGGCATTACCATCTTGATTAGTAACAGCTTCTGTTCCAACTATTGCCCCTGTACTATCTGTTCTTATAAACTTTGCACCAACAATATCAACACCAGTAACAGGATCACCTGTATCAGTCACATGAAGAGTTAAAGTTCCTGTAGCACTTATAGTAAAAGCATATGTATCAACACCATCTACCACATTTACACTAGTTGGAGTAAGAGTTGAAGAATCATATCCTCCAACTACTGCTGTAGCATTATAATTTCCGTTAACTAACTCAATACTTCCTTTACCATTTGTTATGTTTATTGTCTGTCTTGCCATAATGTCATTTTACCTCCTTCTATTTTTATATTAGGATAATTCTTATCCATTAGTAAAATTGTAATGAGTTTACCATTGCTTTTATTATTAATATTTATATGATAGACTCTATTCTTTTTAGCGATTAAAGATACTTTGATAACTGTTAAATTAGAATATATTATTAGGTTATAAAGTTCATTGTTACATATTGGTATTTTAATTCTTCCTAAATTATCAGTTTTACCTTCAAAAACCACCTTATTACATTTATCCTTTAATTTAACATTTAATTTTACTTCTTTATCATTATAAAGTTTAATATAAATATAATCATTTTTCATATTTCACCTCATTACAAAATATTTTATGAATCAATTTAACATTTGGAAAAAGCATTACTCCTCTACACTCCAAATTATTAATGTAGAATAATCCTCATCTTCTAATAAATCTTTACTCGGTTTAAGTAATAATCCTTTATCCGTAGAAAAAGTAACATTACTTACACTTATATTTCCACCATTATCACTTGATTCATATATTAGTTTTTTATTAGTCTTTAAAATAATCTCCTCATTATCAAATTTTTTAAAGACTAATGAATCTATTAATATTTTTCCCTCTTTTTCTATCATTGGATTTGTATAGTTTAAATATAGTTTCCACTTACTACTATTTATTCTACTATCAACTACTGTTACTATTGTTTGATTTTCTTTAGGTAAAATAAGTGGTTTAATAGATGACGGATTCATACTAAAAGGAATATTCTCTGTTACTCTTAAAAGGGTTAATTCTCCACTAAATGGTACTGTCACTTTTCTTTCGGTATAACAACTATTTAAACAAGATACTATTTTAATTCTTGTATTATCAGGAATAGTAGTATCAAGATCAGTTTCAAATAAACCATTTTCATCAGCAGTTGCTAGTAAGTTTTTACTATCATATTCTATTTTTACATTAGCATATGGTGTGGTATGACCTGATATGGTATTGGTAGAATTGAGGACTGGATGTACATTAGTTTTTAATTGTCCTAAAGTTAATATCTTTATACCTTGAAACTTAAAATTAGTTATGTCTGATATTGAGCTTAATTCACTATCAGTAAAATTGTGAGATGTAACTGTAGTAGTATCTTTACTAAAAGAGCCAGTTATTTCAGCAGGAGTATTTTCTTTATACCAGAAAAATGCAGGTTGATCATCTAGTGTACAAGCACTTGTATAATCTAGAGCATAAATCCACATATTAATCCTTGAAAATTTAAAGGAAAAATCAACGGAATTATTGGCATATACTACATTGGCATTTTTAGTATAGATATTCACATATTTAGGATTATCTAATATAAATTTTTGGTTTGTACCTTTAAAATAGATATTATAATTATCAGTTGGAGTAGTCATATAAGTATTTAGCACTGATATACTAGCTCCTTCTAAAACTTTAAAATCACCAAATACATTCCACATAGGGACACGTTGATGGCTCTTCTCTATAAAAGTAAAATTAGCCATTTGTTCAATTATGACATTCCTAGCTCCATGTGTTGTTGTGATAGCAAAACCATTTCCAGTAGTTAAAAGGAATTCTGCTCCATGTCCTACTATTAAATCAAGTCGATTAGTACCATTCATTAATTCTTTATTAGTTGTGATATTTACATTACTATTAGGTACTATTTTAATATAGGATGGTATTACATCATTAAAGAAGAATACTGTGCTGGTAGTGGAATTACTTGTAATTGTTGTATTTCCACCTATTATTATTCTATTAGAATCACATGCTTTTTGAGCAGTTACACCATTTGTATCACTGACAGTTATAATAGAATCAATAATCTTTGTTGAACCATAGTAATTATTAGATAGTTCTATACCATTAAAATTAATATTATTATACTCAACAGTTAAGTTAGAATAATTAGGATGAGATGGTACATAAACTACGCTATAGGTATGGGAACTAACTATATTCATATTTTTAAGTATAATTCTTTTATTCGTAGTACTAACCGTTATAACATCTGTACTATCAGTTAAATTATTTGTATAGGTTGCTTTAATATTATTATATGTACCATCAATAGTTACTTTTGTTTTATTAGCATTTATTTTAAATCCACTCGTTAAAGTTATATCATTACCTAAATATACATAATTATAATCATTTGTATTACTTAGTACATCTTTTAATTCTTCACTATTAGTTACTACCACTGTATTGTTATTAATTATTTCCATATTATCACTTTCCTTTACCATAAATTATGCTAGAAAAATATTTTGAAATAATCAATTTTCATTACTTTTAATGTATTTTTACAACACTTAATATCGCATTAGTACTTCCATTAAATGTTATGTTAACTGCCATAGATGGTTTTACATTTAATGTTATCAAATCATCTTTACTTAGTGCTACAATGGTAGATGAACTTATAGAATTAATTATTTGTGCTTGAAACTCACTAGTAATATTTGTTGCTGGTTGTAATATATCATTAGCTCTTACTGACATAGTTAAAGAACATTCTTCATTGGTAGCACCACATAATGAATAAGATATGAGATAAACTCCATTTTCTTTTATTTTAATTGAATTACCATCTGGATATTCGGTAAGAAAAGCTGCTCCTTTTTCAGGCAAGGGGATAATATTATCTGTTCCTTGAAGTAAAGCAAGTGGAGTAGTAGACATTGAATATCTAATCCCATAAGAAGAGACAAATTCTGTTCCTGGTGGTCCGGCTTGTCCTTGTGGACCTCTTTCTCCCGTAGCACCTTTCTCACCTTTTGGAATTAAAAATGCTAAATGATGTACCCAGTTTTCAAAAGTATCCATAACTTGAGCTGGTTCACCAGGTTCTAAAGTTTCTGTCTCATCAATAGCTATATGTTCTGTTCTTCCTATTTCTCCTGGTAATCCCCTTGGTCCCATATCTCCTTGGTCGCCTTTCTCTCCTTTTGGTATTTTAAAATCTAAAACTACATCAACAGGTGTACCAGTATTTACAACTTCAGCATCTTCTGTCGGCTCAATTGTTTCAACAGTTCCAATTTGAATAGTAGCTGGTCCTTGGTCTCCTTTTTCACCTTTTATTCCTTGAGGACCAATATCTCCTTTATCTCCTTTAGGTCCGGGAATTCCTTGGGGTCCTATTTTTCCCTCTATCCCTTGCTCCCCTTTTGGTATTTTAAATCTTAAAACTACATCTTCATTTGTACCGATATTTTCTACTTTAGCTTCTTGATGTGACTCTACTGTTTCTGTAATACCTACTTCTATAGTAGTAGGTCCTTGTACTCCTCTATCTCCAGTATCTCCCTTTTCTCCTTTAGGTCCTGTTGGTCCTTGAATATAACAATTTCTACATTTATCTATTCTTTTTTTTAACTTCTCAAAATTATCATTATTGTACATAACAACCTCCTATTAGTATAATATACAAAAATAATAATAATTCTACTCTTAAATAAAAAAACTATTCCTTTGAATAGTCTATTATAAATATCATTTTGATAAAAATTTTGCTACAGATTTTGCCATTTCTCTTTTACCTTTTGTTGGAACAAAATTATTTATAAATAAATTATCTTCATTATGTTTCAAGCCAAAGTAAGCAAAGAAACTAAATACTAAAGCACCAACAAAGTTAACAAATAAATCTTTCATAGTATCATTTATACCTATATCTAAATATCCATTATCTATTGTTTGGATTATATTTCCCTTAGTATCATAAATAACTGTTTTTCCAATATTATCAATTATAACTGGCTTATTTTTACCATCAGGATTTAATGCTACTGATGATATTTCTTGTACAATCGTATCTTTTTGCATATCGAGTTTTAATATTTTATCGCTTCCATATTCAAAAAATTCCCATAATACTCCTATTGTCATAGAAAAACAAAAAGCTACTAAACACAAATAAAATGGTGATAAATTAATATGTGTACTATTATTGTTTAATAAATTTACTAAGGAAAAACCAACAGCTGTAGCTAAAAATCCATTAATTGTATGTAACATTGTATCCCAATAAGGAATTATTCCATAGAAATTGTTAATTTCACCTAATATTTCAGCAGAAAAAATGAATAAGTATATAGCTATTTCTAATCCATCTGGCAAAGTTATTTCAAATTTATTTTGAATAAATAATGGTGCAAATAATAGTATTAATGATAATAAACATAATAAAGCATTATTTAAATCTCCTCTTATAAGCTGAAGAACCATACATAATATAACTAAAAATCTCAATATTAAATATATAGCTAGAGAACTTCTTTTATTCTCTTTATAAGCCATTTTGATTAATTTTTGAACTTTCATTTTTCTCTTCCCCCTTTAGTTTTGAAACTTAATTTGTTCTCCTGTTATCAAAGGGTAATGAATTAATAAATTGCTATTAAGTTCTTCTTTATGCATATCTACAGCACTAATTTGATGATTATTATAGGTTGTATAATAATATATACCTTTACTAGTATTGCAACAAGAAGTATATATAGTAATTTCAAATTTATTTTCTCCTAAATTACAACATCCTCTTTGTTGATCAACCGAATTTAGAATATGAAAAAATTGACTTACACTTTCACATTCATCTTCTTTTGATAAAGAATTCATTTTAACAAATGCTACTCTAACAAATCGTGACATACTTGATAAATCACCAGGTAAACCCAATCCTCCCATTCCTCTACTGTATGTATCAAAGGTTAGTTTACTATTAAAAGTATTTTCTTTATTTTCTGTAGATAATTGACTATAATTGTTTAAATTGAATAACTGCTTATCAAATGTGGGATTATTGGTTAACACACCTACTGGATTATCATATATTTTAATTCCTTCTTTTACTGACTCCAAGGTAATAGATTCTTCTTTATCAGATATAATCCAATGTAATTGAGCAAGTGGTAGGTCACTATTAAATTTATCATTGGTAATATTTATTTTTTGTAATAACATTCTAGCTTCTTTTACGGAAGAACACTGGCTTAATAAGTAAGGAATTAATTCAAATTGAGCTACATTTTCTTTTTCTTTTTGTTCTTCATTATAATGGGCATTACCAACAAAATTTAATCCAGCTATTGCTAAACCTTTTTCATTTACAGCATCATAATATAAAGGATAATCATTCATTATATATGCCATACCTATTATTGCATAATGACTATTTAAGTTTTTAACTCTTCTAAATTTAAATTCATAATTTCTTGGTGTTATAGTAACTTCTTCATTATACGAGTATTCATAATCTAATGTTCTACCAAAATAGAAATCTTTTGTTTTATAAGTTGCAGCTGTACACATATTTTTCCCTCTTTTCTTATTATAATTTCAAATTATTTTCTTCATTAACTTGTTTTTGTAATAACTCTAAATCTTTTATATTTTATTATCTCTTTGTCTTCTTGCTGAATTATTAAGTCTTACTAATCTTTCACCTTGTGGTATTTTTTCTTCAATTTGTTCTGCATTTGTGTTTTGTAGATTGTTTAATATAACTAAATGAAGCAAATCAGTTAAAGAAGTATAATTAACATTTCCAACTCTTAGTATTCCTACTTCATTTTCTTTAACTATTATTTCTAATGTTACTAAATCTTTTTTCAATACTTTTTATCCTTCCTACTTAGATTTTAAAAGATATTAACAAATATAATTATGTTCACACCTTTGTTTTATGCTACTTTCCATAACTGTGTTTGTATTTTTTTCCCTAACCACAAGGAACTTTGTATTAGTGATTTTGGCAATTTTTGGTAGCACTTGGCTCGTTAATTCGGTGTTTGGTTGCTTCCAAGAGCACAACATAGCACTCGGCAAGCCTAGCAGAACTTATCTAAAAAATAACGAGTTTTAATAAATTAAAATTTATAAATAACTACTTTTTTGCTGTCAATTACTATTTAATTCTATTATTATTTTTTCTATTTCATTAAGCGTCTCTATAACATCTCTATTAGCCAAGTATTTATTATAATTTTTCACTTGAGCTTCATTTTCTATAATTTTTTGTTTCATCTCTTTCCAACAAAAAATCCCTCTATCAGATAAAATTGCTGGTAAAGTACAAGGAAGTAAACTGCAATTTATGAAATTGTCAAAGTCAACTTCTTGTTTTGAATGTTTATGAATGTTAGAAGCTCCTCTAAATGCCGAGATATAAGAACTATATTTTGAATTGTTATTAATTTTTACTTTTTCTAAACAAACATAAATCCAATTTAATGTATCCCCAATTTTTCTGAACAATTCCTCTTTATTATCAACAATATTATTATCTAAAATATTATTAATTTCATCACATAAAATTTTCTTTGAAGTTTGAAAAGAATAAATTATTTTACTATTCATTCTTAGTTTTCTCCTTATAACATTGCGGACATCCTTGCCCTCTAGACCTGTGATTTGGATCAGTCAACCATTCATATCCACATTTTAAACATTTCCACCACACTTTTTTACCACTCTTTGGAGCAATATGTTCTGGTTTAAAGTTACCATTTCTTTCATAATTCCATTCTTTTGCAATTTCTGGATATATTGTTGCTAGAGATTCTTTTTTTATCATATGCTCTATTTCATTATAAATACTGTCTAAGTCTCTATCAATATCTACATCCACTTTTTCTACTCCTAAATCATTTAATAATTCAATTATTATTTTTGTTAAATCTTCAGTAGATTTATTCTTTCTATAATAACATATACTTGTTGAATTAATTTTTGCACATTTGTTATCTCTAATTCTATATAACTTTATTCCTAAATTATTGCAAATCTTATCTTTTTCTAGATCATTATTTGGATCAATATGATAATATCCACCATCATATTCAATCCCTACATTTATATTTGGAACAAATATATCAATTTCTCTTTTTCCTAATTCTTTAATTCTATAATTATCTATAGTACTAGGAAAATATTTCTTAACATAATAGAATACAATTTTTTCCTGAAAAGATGTAACTCTTTCCTTGCTACATATTGGACATCCATGATTTTGTATTCTGTTCCCTGCCGTTTGTTTATAACTATGCCCTTTTGGACATATCCACCAGAACATTTTACTAGAGCTAGGGAATACTTCATCTGGCTTTTCATCATTTTTTATATAATCCCATTCTTTTGCAATTCTAGGATACTTTGAAAGCAAATCATTTTCTCCCTTAGTAATTTTCTTTCCATTACAATAAGGGCAACCTATACCACGATTTCTTACTTCAATTACTTGTTGCCACTCATGCCCATTTTTACATTTCCACCATACGCTCTTCTTAAACTTTGAACCTATCTCGTTTGGATTAAAATCGTTCTTTTCATAATTCCACTCACTTGCTAAATCAGGATTTTCAGTAGCTAAATCATTATAACCAGCTAATATTTTTTGATTAGTGCAATATGGACAATTTGTTCCATTTTCTTTAGTTCTATTTCTTATTACAGTTTCCCACTCATGACCAAATTCACATTTCCACCATACTTTTTTATTAGAAACATAAACTATTTCATCAGGATTGAAATTATTTTTTTCATAGTTCCATTCTTTTGCTACTCTAGGACATTGAGATTCCAAATCATTATAACCTTTTAATACTTGTAAATTTGCACATACAGGGCAACCAGCACCAGAACGATATCTACTGCCAATTCCTGCTTGCCAACTATGACCTTTTGGACATATCCACCATACTTTTCTATCAGAACCTAAAGTAAGTGTATTCAAATCAAACTCAATATTTTTATCATAATCATATTCTTTCATTAATTCTTTATTATCTTTTAAATAATTACTTTTCTCCAAGAATATCACCGCTTTTCTTCTATATAAATTATACCATATATCTACTCTATTATTTTTGATATTACAACATTTGAGTAATAAATTACAATTTAGATAAGTTTTAGATACGTTTTGAATTCAATTTCAAAATTATATTTCAATATACATTTTATCCTTATTTTATAATGGTTTGCAATACTTTTTAAGAGTATCTAAAACGTATCTAAGACAAAAGACATGTCTAAAATTACCTAAATATTGTAATCATAGAAAAACCCGCAATCCCTTATTTTATACGGGTTCGCAGGCTTATTTACCACAACATTGTTTATATTTGCGACCACTGCCACATGGACAAGGATCATTACGACCTACTTTTTTACTCTTCTTTGGTTTCTTTACTGAATCTGATTTATCATCATTAGTTTGAACATTTCTTGTAACTGGTTTTCTTTCAACAGTTTTTTGTATTTCTGCTTTTAGTAAGAATATAGTAACATCATGATCAATCTTTTGTAACATTTGATCAAATAAATCAAATCCTTCAGTACTATATGCTCTTAATGGATCTTCTTGACCATAACTACGTAAATAAATACCTTCACGTAAGTGACTCATTACATTAATTTGTTCCATCCAATAGTTATCAATGACTTGTAAAGATAATGCTTTTTCAAATTCACTAGTTATTTCTACTGGAACATCACTAAGTTTTTCTTCATATTCTTCTTTTGCTTTATTATATAAGAAGTCTATCATATCATCATCTAATAGTGAACTAATATCATTTTCAGTAATATCTTTATCTAGTAAATTTTCATTAGCAAAGGATACTATTTCTTTCTTATCTTGTTCACTTAAAATACCATCTATAGTATGTGACTTAACTAAGTCAGTAACATAATTTCTCATACATTCAAGAACTTGTTCATGAACAGATTCACTATCTAGTATTTCATTTCTTCTACCATACATGATTTCACGTTGAGTATTCATTATATCATCATATTGTAATAATTGTTTTCTAGCATCAAAGTTATTTCCTTCAACTCTTTTTTGAGCAGTTGTAATAGCTTTAGAAAAGTATTTATTTTGAATAGCTTGATCACCAAAACCAAAACTAGTCATCATTTCTTTAATTTTTTCACTACCAAAGCGAACCATTAAATCATCTTCCATAGATACAAAGAACTGTGTAAATCCAGGATCTCCTTGACGACCAGAACGTCCTCTTAACTGATTATCAATACGACGAGATTCATGACGTTCAGTACCAATAACACATAATCCACCAAGTGCTCTTATCTCATCTGATAATTTAATATCAGTACCACGGCCAGCCATATTAGTAGCGATAGTAACTGACTTATGTTGACCAATTTTAGAAATAATTTCAGCTTCTCTTGCATGATTCTTAGCATTTAATATTTCATGTGGAATCTTTTCTTTCTTTAATAAAGCACTTATTAATTCACTAGTTTCAATAGCAATAGTACCAATTAATACTGGTTGACCTTTAGTATATCTTTCTTTTACTTCATTAATAATAGCTTTATACTTAGCATTTTTAGTAGCAAATACTAAGTCAGAAGCATCAATTCTTTCAACTGGTTTATTAGTTGGGATACAAATAACATACATATTATAAATATCACGGAACTCTTCTTCTTCTGTTTTAGCAGTACCAGTCATACCAGATAGCTTTTTATACATTCTAAATAAGTTTTGGAAAGTAATAGTTGCTAAAGTTTTAGTTTCTTGATTAATACGAACTCCTTCTTTAGCTTCAATTGCTTGATGAAGTCCATCACTATAAGCACGTCCTTTCATCAAACGTCCAGTAAATTGGTCTACTATAACAACTTCTCCATCTTGAACAACATAATCTACATCTAATTTCATAGAATAGTTTGCTCTTAAAGCTTGATTAATATAATGTACTAAAGTTGCATTTTCTACCTCATAAAGATTTTTAACTCGAAAAGCTTTTTCTGCTTTTTCACTACCTTCATCAGTTAATGTTACACTCTTAGTAGTTTCATCGTATAGATAATCAACATCATCTTTTAATCCTTTAACAAAACTATCAGCATCTTGATAAAGGTTTGCACTAACTAATTGTCCTCCAGAAATAATTAATGGAGTTCTTGCTTCATCTATTAATACTGAATCCACTTCATCAACAATAGCAAAGTTTAATGGTCTTTGTACTCTATCTTCTTTTCTAATAACCATATTATCTCTTAGATAATCAAATCCAATTTCATTATTAGTAGAATATAAAATATCACAAGCATAAGCTTCTTGCTTTTCTTTAGGACTTAATTCTCTTGTATTAACTCCTACTGTTAAACCTAAAAATCTATGAATTCCACCCATCCATTCTGCATCACGAGTAGCTAGATATTCATTAACAGTAATGATATGTACTCCTTTTCCATCTAAAGCATTTAAGTAAGCTGGTAAAACGGATGTTAGTGTTTTTCCTTCACCAGTTTTCATTTCTGCTATATTACCATAGTGTATTGCTAAAGCACCTAGTATCTGAACATAGAAAGGTTTTTCCCCTATAACACGATAAGCTGCTTCTCTTGCGGTAGCAAAAGCTTCTACTAAAATATCTTCTAGTGTTTCTCCATTTTCTAAACGTTTCTTAAATTCCTCTGTTTTATTCTTTAACTCTTCATCAGATAACTTTTGATAGTCTTCATCTAAGGCTACTATTTTATCTGCTAAAGATTCAAATTTTTTTAATTCTTTATATTCATGATCAAATAATCTTGTAAATAATCCCATTGTATCATCTCCTACTGATTATTGTAACAAAAAAAAGAGACAATAGAAAGCATTTTCTCTTAATTTTCACTTATTTCCTAGATAGAAACACAACTTTCACCATGATACCAAGCATCAACTATAACAGGTGTTACAATATCATCAATAACTTTATCCACTTGTCTTGCTCCAAACTTTTCATAATTTGCTTTAGAAATTATTTTTTCCACAATATCTGTGGATATCTCCACCTCTATATTTTTCTTTTTAAAAGCATTTATCAACAAGTCTAATTTTAAATTTACTATTTTTTCAATATCTTCTTTAGTTAAATCTTTGAAATAGTATTTCTTATCTATACGATTAACAAATTCTACACCTAAAAATTCTTCTATATCTGTATTCTTACTATCTACTGTTTCCACAAATCCTATATCTTTTTTATTTGCTCCTAAATTAGTTGTCATAAAGAGAAAAATGTGTTCAAAAGACACTTTTCGTCCTTTAGAGTCTTTTAAATAACCTTCATCCATCACTTGGAGAAATAGTTTTAAAACAGAAGGTGATGCTTTTTCTATCTCATCTAATAGTATTACACAATGAGGATATAGTCTTATTTGATCAAGTATAGTCTCATGATTATCAAAGCCCACATATCCTGGAGGAGCTCCAAGTATTTTACTTACTGAATGTTCTTCTTTATACTCACTCATATCTAATCTAATAAAGTGATCTTTTCCATAAAGAAGAGAAGCATATTCTTTTACTAAATAAGTTTTACCTATTCCTGTACTACCCGCTAAAAGAAAGGTATGTATCTTAGGACTATCTTGAAAACCTAATTGTATTTTTTTAGTTAAATTACATAAATCATGGATTATCTCATCTTGACCTATAATTTTACTTAATAATTCTTTTTCTAGGGAAAATAGTTTTGTCTTATTACCTTCTATTATTTCATATACAGGAATTTTAGTTTTTAAATAAATAACTTCTGCTATCATTTCTTTAGTTATTTTCCTAGGTTTCTTTTTACCAAGAAGTGAAAACTCAAGTTCATTCTTCTTAGTAATTAAATTTTTTTCACTTTGTTTTAGTTTAGATGCTTTTTTAAAGTTTTGACTTGTAACTGCTTCTTTTTTTTCTATTACAATTTTTTGCAGTGAATTATTTAATTTTTTTAGTTCTTTATCTTTTTTATCTTCTATAAGACTAGCTTTAGCACATACTTCATCTAATATATCTATCGCTTTATCTGGTTGATAATATTCATATATATAAGTATTTGATAAATCTACTATCATATCAATCATTTCATCTGATATTGATACAGTGTGATAAGCTTCATATAATGGTTTTAATTTCTTTAATATTTCTTTAGTCTTTTCTTTATTAGGCTCTTCTATTAATAGTATTTGAAATCTTCTATTTAAGGCTTTATCCTTCTCAATAAATTCTCTATATTCAGATACAGTAGTTGCTCCTATCAAATGTATTTTTCCTCTAGCCAGAGCTGGTTTTAAGATATTAGATGCATCTATTGCACCTTCTGCTCCACCTGCACCTACTAGAGTATGAATCTCATCTATAAAGATTAGGTACTCATCATGTTCTTCTATTTCTTTAAGTATCTTACCTACTCTTTCTTCAAATTCTCCTCGATACTTAGTACCTGCTACTAAAGAGGCCATCGAAAGCGATAATATCTCTTTACCTCTTAAAGCTCTTGGAACATTATTTTCTACTATTTGTCTTGCTAATTCTTCAACTATAGCTGTTTTTCCAACACCTGCTTCTCCTAATAGTAGTGGATTATTCTTAGTTCTTCTACAAAGTATTTCTATCATTCTTTTTAGTTCTGTTTCTCTACCTATAACAGGATCTATTTCATTGGACATAATTCTTTTATTTAGATTAACAGAAAACTCTTCAATTAGTAATTTTTTATGCCCCGTTATTTTCTTTTCTGTAAAGGAAGTAGAAAACTCTTGATATAGTCTATCTATATCTATATTCATACCCATTAATAGTCTAATAGCTATACCTTCTCCTTCTTCTAATAATGATAAGAATAACTCTGTAACTGACACTTCACTTTCTTTATTTTCTTTACTATTTAACATAGCTGTCTCTAGTACTCTTTTTAAAAGAGGGGTATATAAAAACCAGTCATTGGTTGTCTTTCCTATTCCTACTACTCTTATTAATTCATCTTTAAATTTATCATAAGTTAAACCTAATAGTTTTAAATGATTAGTTACTTTTAACTCTTTCATTGATAGTATAGCTAATAGTAAATGTTCACTTCCTACATATGGATGTTTTAAAGTCCTCATTTCTTTCCTAGCTAATACTAAAGCTTTCTGAGCATCTTCACTAAATTTCGAAAACATTTTATTTCCTCCTTGTATACTTATATTTTAACGAGAAGGAATATGGTTAAGCAATTATTTTAAGACCAAAAAAAGTGACAAAAAAACTAGTTCTTAATGTGAACTAGTTTAATCAACTTGCTCAGTAGCTTCTACTCTTATTCTACTGTAGAATGATTTTGCCATAACATCGTTTGTAGCATCTAAGTTTAACCATAAACGAAATTCAAAGCTTTGAGTAGTATTACCTGCTATTGAATAAGAACCTAATTTATTGC
Organism: uncultured Bacilli bacterium; assembly: GCA_934177995.1. Taxonomy (GTDB): domain Bacteria; phylum Bacillota_I; class Bacilli_A; order RF39; family UBA660; genus Onthousia. The sequence continues at coordinate 10,219 of CAKPPW010000008.1, read as the reverse complement.
TACTAGTTGATAGTTTCCCATTTGATACTGATGTCCCATCTTTCTTTAAATCATATGATAAGAAGCTATGAGTAAAGGTTGCACAATCAGTACAATCACTATCATCATCTAGATAAACATCATATGTTATAGTTCTAGTACCAGTATTTTTTAAGGTAAAGGTATAAGGTGTATTCTTAAGTCCATCACTATCTTCTTGAGGAGCTACTTTAGTAAGGGCAATAGTTGAAGTTCCTTCAGTATAATCAAGTTGAAGGTTTTTAGCTATTAAAGTTATATTTTTATCTCCTCTTAAAGTCATTTTAGCTAGAGCAAAACTTATTCCTACAAAAATAACTATTAATATTAAAAGACTAATAATTATAAGTTTCTTGTTACTATCAATTTTTTTCATTATTCATCCCTCACTTTATTATCTATAATATAGTTTATCTCTTATTAAAAAAAAGAAAGGCTTTTATGCTATATAAGCATATTATAGAGTTAAAAAAAAGAGAAGAATCTCTTTTTTAAATTAGTACTAATATTGTAAATATTATAAATGCAACTACAACTAGTTCTAATAATATTTTCCAAATATATTTTAACCAATCTTTATAAGGTACTTTTAAGTAAGCAAGTGTTACCATTAATGGAATACTTGTAGGTGCTACTAATGTAACAATACCATATAATGCTTGGAAGATAACTGAGATTAATGGATATGTATCTGTAGCAGTTACTACACTTACAAAATAAGGTAAAACGCTATAGAAGGCATATGTTGGATCTCCGTTAATTATACTTGAAATAATTACTACTAATCCTGTTGTAAATACATTGAATCCTTTTGTTAGTCCTAATAATGCTTTATATATTACTAATTGATAAGGATTATAAGTTGTAAGTACTAATATTAAGTAAATTACAAATACAATAAATGCAGGTAATAATGCTTTTCTTAGTCCTTCACTAAATCCTACTATCATATCATCCCAAGTTATTTTATATACATATTTAATAACAACTAAGGCTAGTAATAATAAAACTATTACTTCTGTTAATGTCCAGCTACCAAAAGCAGGAATAGTACTTCCTAATAGTTTACCGAATACTGGGAAACTAGTATTTAATGCTTTAGTAATTCCTGTAAAGAATTTAGCCTTTACTCCAAAGCTACCAATTAATACAATAACAGTAAGTAAAGCTACAATACCATCTAAAATGATATAAGCTTTTTTGTTAGACTTCTTAGCAAATAGAATAATATTTATTATTACTAATAGTGCTAATAGAGCAACATAAGCTGGAACACTGAATCCTGTAACAGCTGTTTTAACATCTTCAAAAAGATTTACATTGAATGAATTAGTCCAAGTAATAAATCCTAAAATAGTAACTAATAATACTAAATCAAGAATAACTACTAATGGCCAATTCTTCTTTTGCTTCTTGTCATGTTTAACAACTTCTGGAATATAGCTCTTTTCATCACTTGATGATTTTGTACTCTCTTTCTTTCCAAATTTCAAAACATTAATTAGTAAGATTACTAATCCTAGAACAAGTAAAATTATTCTAGTCCAGATTTGAGTTGTTGGTTTTACTGATAAGTATTGTTGTAACATTTGAGTTGTATTATATGCAAATGTAGTTCCCATTAATCCAACAGCAACACTACCAGCAGTTACAGCAGTAGCAGCTAATTTATTATATCCTAGCATTAATACTAGAGAAATAACAAATGGGAATAACATTAATAGTGCAAGTTGCATTCCACAGAATGATGTTAAAACAGCAAATAAAGAAGCAATTATTATAATACAAATATGTTCTTTACCTTTGAACTTTTTAACAATAGCATCTAATACTTTTCTATATGCTCCAACTTTTACTAATACTCCATAGAATCCACCAATTGCTAGAATAAATAATGAAGCATAACCAAAATATCCTAATACTGTATTTTGATAAGATACTAAATCAAATATTCCAACTTGTGATCTACCAATCTCAGAATAACTTGATTGATAAGTAGCAGCTGGTAAAATCCATGTCAAAAGCACAAATACAAATAGTGTAATTAAACTAACTTTCAATGCATTATGTTTTTTCATAATTTTCTTCTCCTTCCATATATTAATTATACGAATAATAACTTTGTTTTACAAGCAATTAGCGATTTTTTTTGTGAATTTTTTGTGAAAAACATTTAGTAAAAAAAGTATTAAATATTCTTCTTGATGACTCATCAGTTTCATACAAACTCTCTGGATGCCATTGTAATCCTAAGAAGAATGGATGATTTTTCAACTCTATTGCTTCAATACAATTATCTAAACTTCTTGCACTGACATATAAGGATGATAGTTTAGGAATATAGTCATTATGTCTAGAGTTAACAAATATTTCTTGTTTCTTTATAATATCATAGAGAAAACTATTTCTTTTAATAGATACTAAGTGTTCACCACCATTGTGATTCAATATCTTTTTAGTAATATCTTTCTCTTCACCTAGTAGAAAAGCTGACATCTCTTGCATTCCAAGACATACTCCTAGTATTGGTATATTATTTTCTTTAGCATATTTTATTAATTTAATATCTTCACTATACCAACCATCTCCTCCCGGTAAATAAAATCCATCATATTTAGAATAATCTGTTTCATTCTTAGGACTAAATATTTCATAATTAATATTTTCTTTCTCAAAGGGAATAAGTTTAAACTCATCAGTTCGATAAGCAATTCCAATTAATATATCTTTCATATACACCTCACTATTATATAGTATAAAAAAAGAAGGAAATTAATTCCTCCTAATATAGTTTAGCACCAGCTGGTATATGTTCATCTATCATTAATAAATGTAGTTTTTCTTCCTCTTCTTCAGTATGAACAGCACTTAAAAGCATTCCACAAGAATCTATTCCCATCATTTTACGAGGTGGTAAATTAGTAATTGCTACTAATGTTTTACCAATTAATTCTTCTGGTTCATAGTAAGCATGAATACCACTAAGAATTATTCTATCTGTTCCTGTTCCATCATCTAAAGTAAATTGTAATAGTTTTTTACTTTTAGGTACTGCTACACAGTCTTTAACTTTTACTGCTCTAAAATCACATTTACTAAAAGTATCAAAATCAACATAATCAGTAAATAATGGTTCTATTTGAACTTTAGAAAAGTCTATTACTTCTTTCTTCTTTTCGGAAATTATCTCTTTCTTTACTGTTTCTGTTCCATTTAATGGCTTCATAGTTGGAAATAATATTACATCTCTAATAGATTCTGATTCTGTAAATAACATTACTAATCTATCTATTCCATAACCAACTCCACCAGCAGGAGGCATTCCATATTCTAAAGCTTCAATAAAGTCCATATCAATATCATTAGCTTCATCATTACCTAAATCTTTTTCTTTTAATTGTTCTTCAAATCTTGCTAACTGATCAATTGGGTCATTCAATTCGGTATAAGCATTAGCAAATTCACGACCAGCAATAAACAATTCAAATCTATCAACAAATCTAGGATCTTCCGGATTTTTCTTAGTAAGTGGTGATATCTCTACTGGATGTCCATATAAGAAGGTTGGTTGAATTAATGTTTCTTCTACATATTTTTCAAAGAATAGATTAATGATATGTCCAACACTTTTCTCATGTTCTTCTACTACTATTTGATGTTCTCTTGCTAATTCTAAAGCTTCTTCAACAGTCATTTCTTTTTTGAAATCTATTCCTGTTTTTTCTTTAATAGCATCAACCATACTTATTCTCTTCCAAGGTCCTTCTAGATTTATTTCATAACCATACCAATTATAAGTCATCTTACCAATTACATCTTTTGCAATAGTTTGATACATATTTTCTGTTAAGTCCATCATTCCATTTAAGTCACTATAAGCTAAATAAGCTTCCATTAACGTAAATTCTGGATTATGTTTTAAGTCCATTCCTTCGTTTCTAAATACACGTCCTATTTCATAAACAGCTTCCATGCCACCTACTAATAGTCTTTTTAATGGTAACTCTAAGGCTATTCTTAAGTACATATCTAAATCTTGAGCATTATGATGAGTAACAAATGGTTTAGCACTAGCTCCTGTAAGTAATGTTGATAAAACTGGTGTTTCTACTTCAGTAAATCCTTGATTATCCATAAAGTTTTGAATACATCTAATAATTTTTGGACGTAAGAAAGCTACTCTTCTTGTATCATCATTCATTATTAAATCAACATAACGTCTTCTATATCTTTCTTCTTTATCAGTAAGACCATGAAATTTTTCTGGTAGTGGTTTTAAGACTTTTACTAAAGGAGTATACTCTAAACATTTAATAGTTACTTCTCCTGTTTTAGTTTTCATTATTTTTCCACGAACACCAACTATGTCTCCAATATCTGCTGTTTTAAACAAGCTATAATTGTCTTCACCTATATCATTAATTGATATATATATTTGAATAGGTCCTGTCTTATCTTTGATAGTACAAAATGATGCCTTACCCATTTTTCTAATAAACATAATTCTACCTGCTACAGTAGCTTCATCTGTCATACTTTCAAAAGCATCATGTTCTACATCTTTATATTTATCTTTTATATCGTTAGCAAAAGCTGTTCTTTTAAAACTATGTCCAAATGGGTCTAGTCCTAATTCTTTTATTTTTTCAGCTTTTTCACGTCTTACTATTTCTTGTTCTGTTAATTCTCGCATAATTTTTCCTCCTCTTTATTTAAAACGGTATTAGTACAAACCACTTCTGTTTTGGCTACCATATCATGAAGACCTTGTCTTTCTTTAGTAAATGCTACTAAAAAGAAACTAATTATTAATATACTATATTGTATAAGGTTTAGCAAACTATTAGTAGCTAAATAAGTATCTTTATCAAGGAATAAGATGGTACAAAAACCAATAATACTTACTAAAGTACCTTGTAATATCATTGTTCTAAATAATAAATCATTCATTGTTAGTTCTTTCTCTTTATCTTTTTTCTGAATTTTTATCTTCATCATTTTTTTACCAATAGATTGTCCATCATTTTTATATACATATAAAACGTAATATAAAAGGGAAATTGCTATACTTACAAGAGTTATTATTCCTGTTTGTTTAGCTATATCATAATTAATATCTACTAACTGATTAACATATTCTTGCATAGTTATCTTCCCTGCTGTATAGTTCTCTACTATTTTTACCTGTTGATCATATAGTTTATCAATACTACTATTTGTAGGGATTATAGCAGTTACTAAACTTGTAATAAATGATACTAATATTAAGTCTATCATAAAAGCTACAAATCTTTGAGAAAATAGTGCTTTTAAATGTTGTTCTTTCTTCATATAAAACTCCTCCTAAATTCTTCTAATACATGTAGTATATCACAAAGATTAGTCATTTGATAAACTTTATTTTTTAATTGGTTACTACCCTCTACTCCTTTTAAGTACCAAGCAATATGATTTCTTATTTCTAAGACCGCTACTTTCTCATTTTTTAACTCACTAAGTAGTTTTAAATGTTTTATACACATATCAATTTTTTCTAGTGGTGTTACTTCTTCTGGTATTTCTTTTTTATCAAGCAAAGCTACTGTATCTCTTATTAACCAAGGATTACCTAGTACTCCCCTACCTATCATTACTGCATCACAGCCAGTCTCTTCTAACATTTGTTTAGCAAGATAAGGACTAGTTACATCTCCATTTCCTATTACAGGGATAGAAACACTTTCTTTAACTTGTTTTATTATGTTCCAATCAGCTTTTCCACTATATCCTTGTTTTCTAGTTCTTGGATGAACACAAATAGCACTAGCTCCTGCTTCTTCACAAATCTTAGCTATAGCAACAGCATTGATAGAATCACTATCCCAACCACTTCTTATCTTAACTGTTACAGGGCACTTGACACTATTAACTACTGCTTTAACTATTTCTTTTACTTTTAAAGGATCTTTTAATAAGGCACTTCCTGCTTGAGCTCTAACTGCTACCTTTGGAACAGGACATCCCATATTTATATCAATTATATCAGGATGCATATTTTCTTCTATATATTTAGCAGCTATTACAAAACTATCTACATCACTACCAAATATCTGTTGGGTAATAGGTCGTTCTTCTTCACTCATATATAACATATCAATTGTTTTTTTGTTATCATAGCAAATAGCTTTATCACTAACCATTTCAGCATATATTAGACCACAACCCATCTCTTTTATAATTCTTCGATAAGCACTATTACAAATACCAGCCATAGGTGCTAATACTACTTGGTTAGCTATTTCAACATCTCTTATTTTCCACTTCATAATTTTCCCCTTTTATATTAGTTTTTTAATCTTACTTTTTATTTTGCTTTTTTAATAAATCTCTAATTTCTTCTAAAAGGACTATCTGTTCATCTTTTTTAGGTTTTTCTTCTTCTTTTTTATGGCCTAGTTTTTTATCAGCTTTATCTTTTAGACTATTAAGAATTTGTAACATAGTAAATATACAAAGAGCGATTATTAGAAAATCAACTACACTTTGAATAAAAGAACCATATTTAATAGAAGCATCTCCTACTTTAATACTTAATGAACTAAAGTCTAATCCTCCTAAGACTACTCCTACTAATGGCATAATAATATCATTTACTAAACTACTTACTATTTTTCCAAAAGCTCCACCAATGATAACACCAATAGCCATATCAACTACTGAACCTCTACTTATAAATTTTTTAAATTCATCTGCTTCTTTTTTGATATTTTTGTTTACCTTTACTTTCTTATTCATAAATTTTCCCCTCCTTGTTAAAATTCGTATATATTTTACTAAAAAAAGAACTATTTTTCAAGTTCTTTTATTATTTCTTCTTTATCCATCTTAGAATAGCCTTTAATTCCTTTTTCTTTTGCTATTTCTTTTAACTTAGTTAGACTCATTTTTTCATAAGTTGTTTCTTTTTCTTCACTAGGCATTTTTCCATTTTCAACTAAGTAATCAATTTGTTCTTTAGTCAATGTTTCATACTCTAGTAAGGTTGTTGCTAATAATTCTAATAAGTCTCTATTATCTTTAATAATCTTAGTAGCTTTCTTATAACATTCATCAATTATTTTTCTCATTTCTGTATCAATTTCATGAGCTACTTCATTAGAGAAGTTTCTTGATTTATTATAATCTCTTCCTAAGAAGACACTACCTTCTTGTTGTTCTAATTGCATAGGTCCTAAATCACTCATTCCGTATTCAGTAACCATAGCTCTTGCTATTTTTGTAGCTTTTGAGAAGTCATTTTCTGCTCCAGTTGTAACCTCACCAAATACTACCTCTTCAGCAACACGTCCAGCAAGTAGACCAGTAATTTGTTCTAACAAATCAGTTTTAGTAGAACAAATCTTTTCTTCACTAGGAATCATCATATTATAACCACCTGCAGAACCACGAGGAATAATTGTTACTTTTTGAACATCGTTAGCTCCTTTTAGTTTAATTCCTACTACAGCATGACCTGATTCATGATATGCAACTAGTTTACGGTCATTTTCACTACGGGTTTTACTAGACTTAGCAGGTCCCATTAGGACTCTATCACTAGCTTCATCTATTTCACTCATAGTAATTGCTTCTTTATTTCTTCTAACAGCAAGAAGAGCCGCTTCATTTAATAAGTTTTCTAAGTCAGCACCTGAATATCCTGGAGTTCTCTTAGCAAGTGCTTCTATATTAACACCATCAGCTAATACTTTATTTCTAGCATGAACTTTAAGTATTTCTTCTCTTCCTTTAACATCTGGTAGATTAACAGTAACTTGTCTATCAAATCTTCCTGGTCTAAGTAAAGCAGGATCTAAGACATCTGGTCTATTGGTAGCTGCTATAATGATAATACCTTCATTTTCACCAAAACCATCCATTTCAGTTAGTAATTGGTTTAATGTTTGTTCCCTTTCATCATGACCTCCACCAATACCACTACCACGTTGACGTCCTACAGCATCTATTTCATCAATAAATATTAGACAAGGAGCAGTTCTCTTAGCTTGTTGGAACATATCTCTAACACGACTAGCACCAACACCTACAAATAATTCAACAAAGTCAGAACCACTTATATAGTAAAAAGGTACATTTGCTTCGCCAGCTACTGCTCTTGCAAGTAATGTTTTACCAGTTCCTGGAGGACCGTATAATAAGACACCTTTAGGTATTCTTGCTCCTAATTTTTGGAACTTCTTAGGATTCTTTAAGAAATCAATTAATTCTTTAACTTCTTCTTTTTCTTCTTTTAAGCCTGCTACATCTTTAAATGTTACTTTATTCTTATCACTTGATAGTTTAGCTTTACTTTTACCAAAATCAAATGAACCATTCTTTCCACCCATCTGCTTATTAATAAACCAGAAACCAACTACAAGTATTAATATCATTGGTAAATAATTAGCAATAAAAATTACTATAGAATTAGATTCTGGATCTGCTACTGCAGTAAACTCAAAATTATACTTATCACTAGCAGTTACTAGTTTTTTCATTACTTGTTCTGATAATGGAAGTCTTACATAGAATGTTTCATTTTTTCCATAATTCTTTAGTTTTCCACTTACTTCATAAATACTAGCTCTTTCTCTTGGCTTTACTTCAAGTTCAGTTACTTCACTAGAGTCTAAGGCTTTCATAAACTCACTATAGGTTAAATTATTAATCTTTTGATTAGCAATAGTAACAAAATAGAAAACACCAAGCATTATTAATAGTAAAAATACATAAGGAAGTAATCCCTGTTTTACTTTTTTATTTTGCATCATAATACACTATCTCTCCTTTAACTATTCATATTTCAGTATTATATCATAGAATTCATCTTTTTTCTTATCATATTTGGTTTTTTTAATACCCGGTAAAAAGACTATTTGATTCTTACTATCAACTACGACAGGCCATAAATCTCTTTCTTTTAAAGGTATTTTTTCATCTATAAATATTTTCTTTAATTTTTTATGTCCACCATTTTTTATTACTAAGGTATCACCATATTCTCTAGTTCTAACTCTTAAAGGTAGTGTTAACTCTTTACTAGATAATCTAGTCATATAATTACTGTTACCACTATCTTCTTCTACTATTTTTAGAACATGACCATTAGGTAACTTAGCATAATTAGATAATTCTATTTCATAAGAATCTATTATTTCTGTATTTCTTTCAAATTCTATAGTATTATAACTCTTTCTAATAACTACATCATTAGGAAAGTTTAATTTAACATTAGCTCTTTTAGAAGATATTATTTTAAAGATAGCATCTAAATGCTTATCTGATATTAAGACTAAGTCATCTTGATAAAATCTTTTTAGTATCTCTTCTAGGACTAACTTTTGAATAATTATATCTAAATCATTAAATGGTTCGATTAATAATTTATCATGACTTACTACTTTGGTCAAGGCTTTTTCTACCTCTTTATGAAGATAAGAAGAAACCTCATCTAGTGTTTGATGAAACTTAATAAATTTCTGTTCTACTTTACTATCTTCTTTCTTTAAAAATGGTAATACTTCTTTACGATAACGATTTCTTGTATAAACGGAACTATTATTAGAAGCATCTATAGCATAAGGTATTTTATATTTATGATCATAGTCTAAAAGTTTAGATTTAGTAATAGCAAAGAATGGTCTATAGATAATATATGTGTTCATATCTACTATTTTTTTAAAGCCTGAATAACCATAGATATTAGAACCTCTTACTATTCGCATAAGAATTGTTTCCATTAAGTCATCCGCATGATGTGCCGTCATCAAATATTTAGCTTGATATTTATTAACTACCTCTTCAAAGAAGTTATATCTTATATTTCTAGCTTCGTTATGAAAGTTATCATCTCCATAGTTTTTAATTTTCATATACTCAAAAGTAACATTATGCTTCTTACAGTATTCTTCTAATAATACTTTTTCTTCTTCACTTTCTTTTCTTTTACCATGATTTACATGAGCACAGATAAGTTTTATATCTATTTTCTTCCTAAGAGTCAATAAGGTATGAAATAAAGCCATAGAGTCTGGTCCATAACTACATCCAAATACTATTACATCTCCATCTTTAATTTTTACATCTTTATAAAGTAATTCTACATCCATATTTTCACGTATAATCAATCTATAGAAATATTAATTAATTTCTTATTAATTGATCCCTTTCTATTTATATTTTT
>CAKPPW010000007.1 GCA_934177995.1 uncultured Bacilli bacterium | reverse complement strand
GAAGGAGCTAAGATGAAGTGTGATATCTATGAAAAAGATAATACTTATCATGTAGATATGGATTTACCAGGTTTCAAAAAAGAAGAAATTAAAGTAGAATGTAATAAAGGAAACTTAATCGTTAGTGCTGAGAAGAAGCATGAAGAAGAAGAAAAAGATGAAAAGAAAAAATATCTTCGTCGTGAAAGAGTTTATGGAAAGTACTCTCGTAGTTTCTATCTAGGTGATGTGGATGAAGAAAATATTGAAGCATCATATAATAATGGTACTTTACATATTGCTGTTCCAAAGATTGATGAAAATAAAAACAGAAAACTTATTGATATTAAATAATAATAAAAGGAGCCAAATATATCTGGTTCCTTTTTTTTGCTAAATTATTTCCTGATCTTCAATCAATGTTTGCATCTTATCATTCATAGCTACCATCTTATGATCTAAATCATTTATATCAAGCGCACATTTATACATATTATCCTGAATTTCTTTAGGAATATCACCTTTAAATTTGTATCTTATTTTATGATCTAAACTTGCCCAGAAATCCATAGCAACAGTTCTAATTTGTATTTCTGCTTCTACCATCTCTACTCCATCAATTAAATAAACAGGAACATAGACAAGTAAATGATAGCTAGAATAACCACTATCTTTCGGATTTGAAATATAATCCTTTTTAGTATGAACAGTTATTTGGTCACTATCTTCTAGTAAATTTACAATTGTATAAACATCTGATAAAAAAGAACAAACAATTCTTATTCCAACTGCATCATGAATATGGTCTTCAATGTTAGTGACAGTTACTTCATAATCTCTACTTTTAAGTTTATTTACAATACTATCATAGCTCTTAATTCTACTCTTAACATGTTCTACTGGATTATAATGATTTTTAAATTCAAAGTCTTGCAATAAAATAGCAATTTGTGTCTCAAGCGTTTTTAAAGCAGCATTATATTTAAGTAATAACTCTTCATAGCTTTCCGTTAATTCTTCCAAAAAATTCCCTCCTAGCAAAAAACAGACTTAAGATTCGTCTAAGTCCAACACTTCTATTTCTTCTACTACTGCTAATTGTTGTTCAACAATAATCTTTAACTTTCTTTTAAATATTTTAATATTTCTTTCTAAGACATCAGCTTGCTGTTCAATTCTTTCTGACCTAATAAGAGCATCATTAACTATTCTAGAAGCATTATTTTTAGCATCACTAACTATTACATTAGCTTCTTCTCTAGCAAGACGTTTTATATTATCACTAGTTTTTTCTGCATTAACAATAGATTTATTAATACTATCTTCTAATGCCTTATAACTTTCTAGTTTATCTTTTAAATCTTTAATTTCATCTTTTTGTTCTTGACACTTATTAATAATACCCTCAGTTTCCCTAATTACTCTTTCAATAAAAGCATTTACTTCACTTCTATTATAACCATTAGCTTCATAATGAAACTTATCCATCACATATCCCCCTTTCGGGTTAGTTATTACCAGTCAAACTCATCGTCTTCTTCTTGTTTAGACTTTTTACCACTTGTTTTAGCTGGTACATCATCAGTAATCTTACCTTCAACATTTACATTGTTTGGTGTACAAAGGAAAATTCCTCCACCTAGTTTTTGTAAATCTCCACCGATAGCGTAAAGAGTACCTGATAAGAAATCTACTATTCTTTTACCTTGATCTGGTGTTACTCTTTTTAAGTTAACTACTACTGCATTTCTATCTTTTAAGTGATCTGCTATTTGTTGTGATTCTGAATAAGCACGTGGTTCAAGTAACATCATCTTGCTACCAGCTACCCCATTTTCATCTTCATATTCTTCTCTTGACACTTTGTAATACTCCTCCTCTTTTATATCTTCATTTGTTGCTGTATCATCTTGTCCCATTAATTTTTTTAATTTATCGTTGAAAGCCATATGCTTAACCTCCTACCTAACTACTATCTATAATAACATATTTTTCTAAAAAGGAAAAGACTTTTTTAAAACCCTAGCTTGGCTAGACACTTTTATTGTATAATTGGTCTAGAAAGGTGGTTTAAAATGAATATCTTTAACTATTTAGAATATAATTCTTTAATTATTTTATCTTTCTTTTTTAGCTCTTTAGCATCTCTTATTTTAAATATATTAACCAAAGGTAAAAGTAATGATTTATTTTTTTCAACTTATCGTAGTAGTTTATTAAATCCTCCTACTTATTTAAGATTAGTTACTCATATCTTTGGACATGCTAACTGGAGTCATTTTACTCATAATTTTCTTTATATCTTACTTATCGGTCCAATAATAGAAGAAAAGTATGGTAGTCTTAATCTTTTAATAATGATTTTAATAACTGCTACGGTAATTGGTCTTTTTAACTCTATTTTTACAAGGAATAAAATCTTAGGAGCTAGTGGTATTACTTTTATGTTAATAGTTTTATCATCTTTTGTTAATTTTTCTACTAATAAGATACCACTAACTTTTATTCTTATTGTACTTTTCTATGTAGTTGATGAGGTAAGACTATTAGGTGCTAAAGACTCCGTATCTCATGGAAGTCATTTTCTTGGTGCCTTATGTGGTTTTATCTTCTCTTACATCATATTTCCATCTTGATACCAAACACTACTAACATCAACGTTATTAGATAATGGTTCAGGATTTGCTTTTTGAAAATACATACTAATTGGTACTTTAAAAGCATTACCAAAGGCAATACAGTTACCTGGTTTTAAGTTTTTAAGTTCTTCTACTATTTCTGCTGATACATTAGGAACCATTTCTTTTATGTAGTGCAAGTCTTTGGGATGAAGAGTTCTTAGGACAATAAAGTTAGAACACTGAGAAATAGCTGTATCAGAAAGTTCACTTGGTCTTTGGGTAATAAGACCTAATAAAGCTCCATACTTTCTACCCTCTTTAGTAATTCTATCAAAGATATTATATCCTAGTATCTCTGTATCAGTATCTTTTTGTACATATCTATGAGCTTCTTCAATGATAATGTGGAAAGGCATACTACCTCGATTAGGATTTTCAACAGTATAATCAAATACTAATTTAGATAAAATCTTAGTAATTACTTTAGCAAGTCTATCATCTATATAACTAATATTAAAGTTTACTATTTGACAGTGATTACCATTTACATCAGTAAATAAATCATTTATATAAGTTGCTCTATCTATATAAGCGGATGAATCAAAAAATACATGATTTGGACTATTTACCAAACTATGAAGTCTAACACTTAAGACATTAGCATAGTCATAAACTTTATCACTTTTTAAGACTCCTTCACTAATTAGAGCAAAGTCCATAGCAGTTTCTAAATCTTTTAGAGTATAAGCGATGAATTTATCTGTTTGTGGAGCTATTTCTCTATCCTCTAAAATAAACTGTTTTACAAAGTTTACTACTAATTCCATCTCTACTAATTTTCCCATTTTATCAATATAAAGGCATTGCTTTAAAGTTCTAGTATATCCTGGTTGTACTATTAAACTTTCAAGTGATAGGTCCTTGGTATGGAATTTAGTAAGAACAGCTGTTACTTGGTCTCTTATCTTAGTAGATTGGGCTCCACTTAAAAGGATATCTTCCACAGCTCTTGCTATTATATCGTTCTTATATTTTAGAACCATCTCATCTTCACCTGTCAAGATAGGAACTAAGGTTAAGGCTTTTTCAATAATTGGTAATTGGTTAGTAGATGTTACATCTAAAAGTAAGGCTATATCATCCACTCCAAGTAACCATAACGGTATATTTATAAGATCACTAGATGCATCATTTGTATTAGTTGTATAAGTTTTATAATGCATATTAGGATTAACTTTATCTATATCTTTTAAAGCTCTTGTATACTCGCCATACGCATCAAACATAACGACATGAGCACCTACAGGACTAGCTGTTTGACTAGCAAAGATATTTTGAAAAATTCTACTTACAGTAAAACTCTTACCAGCTCCACTATTTCCTAAAATAGCAAAATGATTACTAAAAAAAGAATTAATATTAACATGAATTGGGTAGTTTTGATATATTGTTGAATATCCAAAAAGTACTTCTCCCTTATCTGGTGTTTGCTTTCCTAAAATAAGTGCTAACTCATCCATATTAACTATTCTAACACTAGATCTAAAAGATGGTTTACTACTAACTCCGGGAATAAAGGTATTGTTTCTTATTTCTCCTACAATATTCGCCTTTAAGACTGTTTTGGTAGTACTAACTATTTGTCCTACTACTTTATCATTTCCATCTTCAAATATTACATGTAAATCAACTAAGTTTGTTTGTTTGGCAAGGTCGATAGCTAAATTAACAAAGACATTATTATCAACTATTTCTTTAATATCACCTAACATTTAATCACCCTCTACTCTTATCGTTATACTAATTGTATCATAAAACTTTAATTAGGAAAGAAAAAAATCAAAATTAGATTGATTTTTCTTTGAAATAGTTCAAGGTTTTAAATGTATCAGGGTGAATACACTTACCTTCACTAGTTAGTTTTTTAATTTTAGTTTCTAAGCATAAAATAACTGCTTTATCTAAATCTTGATAAGCAAGAACTCTTTCCTCTTCAATACCTTGATAGTTCTTTCCTGGTTCTATCTTATCTGCTAGATAGACAATTTTTTCTAAGTCACTCATATTAGGTCTACCTGTTGCATGATAGTAAACGGCATTAACCATATCTTTATTAAAATGATACTTTTCTCTAACTAGTACGGCTCCTACTACACCATGAATAAATTTTTTATTTTTAGGATCTAATAGATTTTCATCTAAGTTATGTTCTTTTACAAACTTTTTATTCTCTTCCGTTGTAAACTCTTTGGCTATATCATGAGTAAGTCCTGCAAGATAAGCTTCTTCCTCATTTAGTTTATAATGTTTAGCCAAATCTTTAGCTACCTCTCCTACTCTTAAACAGTGATTGTAACGATACTCACTAAGTAATGATTCTAAATCTTTTTTAATTTCTTCTACCATAATAACACCCTTATTATTATGACATAACTTCTCCTTTTGGTAAAGTAATACTTACCTCAGTCCATTCATTTTTCTTAGAGCTATAAGTAATGTTGCCATCATGCAGTTTTATTATTTCTTTTGATAGACAAGTACCTAAACCTGATCCTTTCTTCTTAGTTGTAAAAAACATCTGCCCAACTTTATCTAGTTCTTCTTTACTCATTCCTTTACCATTATCTCTTACCTTGATAGATACTTCTTTTCCTAGGTCTTTTACATTTACTTCAATCGTACTTTTTTCTTTATTATCGTCTTTTGCTTCAACAGCATTTTTAAATATATTTATAAAGACTTGTTTTAAACGATTATAGTCTGCTTCCATATAAAGTTCCTCATAAGGAATATTATAGATTCCTACTATCTTTCGCTCGTGAAATAATGGCTTTAAGGCAGAGTCTAATTCTTCTAAAAGCATTACTAAATCAAGTTCTTCTTTTTCTATTTTGATTTTTGTATAATCTAGAAAGTCATCCATCAAGACTAGAGTTCTATTAATTTCACTTTTAACTATCGGAATATACTTGATGCATTTCTTTTGATCATTTGGATCTAGCATATCAAGATAACCTTTACATACAGCAATTGGATTTTTAATCTCATGTGTTACTTTAAATAGTGATGCTCTTAATTCTTTTTCTTTTTCTACTGCATATAAACTATTATTAAAATCGACAATTTTTTCACCTTTATTTAAAAAATAAAGAATAATAAAACTTGTTACATAGATAACAAAGATAAGGAATGCTAGATAAGCGATATTATCAGAGTAACTTCTATCAGGAGCAATAAACCAAAATACTTTTATGGTTAGAAAGAAACTATTAATGACAATAAAACCATGGATTAGATTAACAAGGGAAAATTTACTTTTTGTAAGACAAAGATAACCAATAAAGTAAATAATATATTCTACAATTAGTAAGCCTGGTATGATATGTAAAAATAGTATTTGATAATAAATTAGAATAACCGAAATAAAGACACTAAGTTCTGTTTTCTTTTTAGAAAATGCTAATAGTAATGGTATATCAAAAAGCATCGTTGGATAATGATGATGTAAAGGTAAGCCATAACGAAGAATAAAATATAAAGATGAGGTAAGTGCTATTTCAAAAGCTAAAGTATTCTCTTCCTGCTGAATATTCTTACGATATGTTATATAAATAAGATATAGGGAAATAGGACATAAAAGATAGATACAATTGTTTAAGATAATTTCAAGATACGACATATTTCTCCTCCTTCGATATAATTATATGTATCTTCTTTGTCGAATTTTGTCGAAATATGAAGAAAAGTAAGAGAAATTTTCCCTTACTTTGCTAATAAGTCACAAATTAAATTACTTAACTCTGTTGGATTATCTACTGATAGTCCTTCAATTAGTCTTGCTTCTTGATAAAGTACTTTACTATATTTATCTAAAGTATCAAAGTCTTTACTGTTATATAATTCTTCCATCTTCTTAGTAATTGGATGATTCATATTAATCTCCATTACTGTTTCTGCTTTAACATTTTGATTATTTGGCATAGATTGTAAAACTTTCTCCATCTCTGTTGATACTTCACCTTTAGTTTTTAAACATACAGGGTGATTCTTTAAATGATTAGTAAAAGTTACATCTACTACAGAATCTGTTAGAGTCTCTTTCATCTTTCCTAACATATCTTTATAAGAAGTATTAGCTTCTTCTAGTTCTTTCTTTTCCTCTTCCGTAGAAAGGTCTAGTTTTTCATCTGCTACATTCATAAAAGTTTTATCTGCATACATACTTAATGTTTTGATAGTAAACTCATCTAAGTATTCAGTTAAGTATAATACTTCATAGCTTTTTTCTTTAACAGCATCTACTTGTGGAAGCATCTCACATTTCTCTAGACTTTCAGAGCAAGCATAATAAATGTTTTTCTGATCATCTTTCATTCTACTAACGTATTCTTTTAAGGTTGTATATTTCTTATCATTTGATGAATTAAATAGTAGTAGATCTTGTAGTAAGTCTTTTTTCATACCATAAGTAGAATAAATTCCATACTTTAATTGCATACCAAAGTCTTTATAGAATTTCTCATAGTTTTCTCTATCTTTTGTAAGCATAGTCTCTAATTCTTTTTTGATTTTTGACTCTAGACTCTTTTCTATAGCTTGAATTTGATAATTCTCTTGTAGAGTTTCTCTTGAGATATTTAATGAGATATCTTCACTATCAACTAATCCTTTAACAAAGCTAAAGTAATCTGGTAATAAGTCACTACACTTATCCATGATTAGAACCCCTTTAGAATATAGTTGTAGTCCTTTTTCATAATCTTTTGAATAATAATTATATGGAGCATGAGAAGGGATAAATAATAAAGTTTGATAACTTGTTCTTCCTTCTACTTCACTACGAATTACTTTTAATGGTTTTTCATAATCATAGAATTTATCAGTATAAAAGTCTTGATAATCTTCATCTTTTACTTCACTCTTTGGCTTTTTCCAAATAGGTGTCATACTGTTTAATGTCTTATCAGTACTTACTGTTTCTTCTTTATCGTCTTCACCTTTTTTAGTTTCTTCTACCATCATCTTAACTGGATATGGAATATAGTCAGAATACTTTTTGATTAATCTTTCAAGTGTATATGTTTCTAAGAAATCACTATACTTATTATCTTCTGTATCTTCTTTTAAATATAAAGTAATCTCAGTACCAGTATCTTTTTTATCTGACTTACTAATAGTATAACCACTAGCTCCTTCACTTTCCCAAGTATTAGCCCCACTATCACTATCTAATGGTTTACTATTTACTACTACTTTATCACTTACCATAAAGGCAGAATAAAATCCTACTCCGAACTGTCCAATTATTGATAAGTTCTTCTCATCTTTCATATTTTCTTTGAATAGTTCAGAACCACTCTTAGCGATTGTACCTAAGTTATTTTCTAACTCTTCACTAGTCATACCAATACCATTATCTTTAATGGTTAAAGTTCTTTTCTCTTTATCAGGTATTAATCTGATTTCTAAGTCTTCTTTCTTTATTTTAATCTTTGTATCTGTTAGTGATTTATAATATAATTTATCAAGTGCATCACTAGCATTAGAGATTAACTCTCTTAAAAATATTTCTTGATTTGTATAGATGGAATGAATCATCATATCTAATAGTTTTTTTGATTCTGCTTTAAATTGTTTTTTCATATATAATAATCTCCTCCTTGTTAGTTCTTCCTAACAATTAGTAGAATATCACTAGAATTAGCAATTGTCAATATAGAGTGCTAATTATTTTTATTTAATATTCCTTTCGATATATCTATGATAGTAAACATTTCTTAAATAAATATTAAAAAAGAAAGATTTATTTATTATTTTTATCTTTCTTATCATAATCTTCTAAAAAACTTTTATATACCCCATTAGTCTTTGTTCCTAAAACACAATCTAAATTTACATTGTCTAGGCTCTTGAAGATGTTATAGTCAGCATTTTTATTAATCTTTCTCAGATTCTTAATTAGTTCTTTCATCTCTTTTCGTTTACTAGTTCCATCATTTATTAAGGAACATCCTTCTGTAAAACGACAAGCACAATTAATAAATGTTAATTCATTAGTATTACGCCAAGAGATAATTGACTCTTCTTTGACTAGATATAATGGTCTGATAAGTTCAATACCTTCAAAGTTATCACTATGAAGTTTAGGCATCATAGTCTTTATTTCCGAACCATATAGCATTGATAAAAGGGTTGTTTCAATTACATCATCAAAGTGATGACCTAGAGCTATTTTATTACATCCTAGCTCTTTCGCTTTACTATATAAGAAACCTCTTCGCATTCTAGCACACATATAACAAGGACTAGAATCTATTTGACTTACTACATCAAAGATATCACTTTCAAATATCTCAATAGGAATATTTAGTATTTTAGCATTGTCTTCTATCATAGCTCGATTATACTCGTTATACCCTGGATCCATTACTACATATCTAGCGGTAAACTTAACTTTACCATGACGAATTAATTCTTGTATACACTTAGCTAATAGAAATGAATCTTTTCCACCTGATATACAAACCATTACATTATCATTTTCTTTGATTAATTCATATTCACTAACCGCTTTTATAAATTTAGAAAATATATCTTTACGATATTTCTTTATAATACTTCTCTCTATTTCTTTATACTTCTCCATGATAAATCTCCTTATATATTAAATCAAATACTTTCAAAAATTCTGCTACTTCTTCTTTAGTAGTCTTATATGATAAACTTACTCTAATTGATGATGATGCTTTTTGTTTATCTTTAGTTAAGGCATATACTAATTTAGACGGGGTTGTGATGGGACAACATGAAGTTTTAGCAGAAAAAATGATATTATGTTCTTCAAACTTATCTAAGATAGTAAGAGCTTTTTCTCCTATAAGACTAAAGTTGATGATAGATGGTAATGAGTTTTCTCTACTGTTGATAGAAACATTTTTATATTCACTTAGGTGTGACTTAATCATATTACCTAATTCTTTTAGATAGTTATATCTTGCTTCTTGATTAGTAAGTGCTATCTCTAAAGCTTTTTCTAATGCTAAGACATTGGCAAGTGATGGAGTTCCTGCTCGATAAATGGTTGTAGATTTACCACCTTCTATTAATGGAGTCAGTCTAACATTTTTCTTCTTTACTAAAATACCAAAGTTATCTAAACCATGAAACTTATGAGGATTTATAGTGATAAGATCTACATTACTATAATCAATTGCTACCTTTCCAATAGACTGAGTAGCATCAGTATGAAAGTGACAGTTAGGATAGTCTTTTAAAATAGTTGCTACCTCTTCTATCGGTTGTCTAAGAGCTAGTTCACTATCTACTGAAGTTACACTTACTAAAATAGTATCATCTCTTAGCATATTCTTTAAAGATTCTATATCTACTATACCTTTATCAGTTACAGGAATAACTTCAACTTCAAAGCCAAGACGCTCTAAGCTAACTACTGAACTAGTAATAGAATTATGTTCTAAACTACTAATCAAGATATGTTTACCATAATTTTTATAACTAAGACATAGTCCTTTAATTGCTAAGTTATTAGATTCAGTTGCACCTGAGGTATAAATAATCTCATCTTTCAACACTTTAAGCATATTAGCAATTCTTAAAGTACTATCACTTATCATTTTATTTTCTTCTCTTCCTAATTTATGAGATGAATTTGGATTGGCATAATACTTTTTAGTTGTATTATAAAAGATATCTAATACTTCATCTTCTACAAAACTAGCTGCTACATTATCCAAATAAATCAAGTATATCACCCCTTTGTTTAAGTCTATATTATTATAAGTAGATTAATTTTCACTGTCAACATTGTTTTCTTCATCTTTTTTATTCTGTTCTTCTGCAAATAGTTTAGCCATTGTTTCACTATTTCTTGTTAATCTTTTTATAGTTAACTCTTCTGCTTTATTATTAGCAAGTCTTAAGTTTCTATCACTAGAGATTAGGGCATCTTTCGTTTTTTGCAAATGATCAATTGTTTTATCTATTTCTTCTATTGCTTTACTAAACTTTTCGGATGCTATGCGATAGTTTTTAGCAAAACCACTCTTAAAGGCATTCATATTCTCTTCAAAGTGAGATATATCAATATTTTGATTTTGTAAAACAAGCATTTCCTTTTTATATTCTAAAGCATTAAGAGCAGCTCCTCTAATTAAGGTTATCAAAGGAATAAAAAATTGTGGTCTAATAACATACATCTTAGGATAACGATAAGAAACATCTACTATGCCAGTATTATAATAATCATTATCAATTTCAAGTAAGGATACAAGTACTGCATATTCACATTTTTTCTCTTTTCTATCTTTATCTAATTCTTTAAAGAAGTCTTCATTCTTATGTTTAGTAGCTGTCATATCTGCTTCATTTTTCATCTCAAACATAATAGATACAATCTCCGTTTTCTCATCATCATAGTCTCTAAAGATAAAGTCACCTTTAGAACCGGTTCTTGCATCATTATCTTTTTCAAAGTAAGCATTAGGAAATAATGGTCTTAAGGTATTAAATTCATTATTACAATGTACTTCTAAACTCTCTCCTATCATCTTAGTTGATTGTCTTGCTTTCATATCTTTATAATAAGCAATCATCTCATCTTTATCTTTTAGTTTATTTTCATACACATCTTTGATATTTTTTTCTTTTAGGGCATACTCTTTACTATCTAATTCTAACTGACTTTTCAAACTAGAAATATTCTTATCTTTTTCATTTTCTAGTTCTTTAATTTTAATATTTAACTTTGCTATTTCTTCTTTATATTCATTAGCTGTTTTAATCTTAGTATTTTCAACCAAACTATCTTCTAGTTGTTTTTTACTTTTTAATTCTTCATTTAGTTTTGTTATCTCTAAATCTTTTTCTTTTAGCATTTCACTTAATTTCTTTTCAAGTTCATTCTCAGCCAGTTTTATTGCTTGGTTCTTATCTTTTTCATATTGTTCTTGTCTTGTTGCTATCTCATTTTTAAATTCACTATCTCTTACTTGCTTTACGATAGAGTCATATTGTTTCTCATCAATTTTAAAAACAGTTCCACAATTAGGACATTTTATTTCATTCATAGTTTTACACCTTTCTATTTAGTTTTTTCTTTAAGATTTTTAAACTTAGATTTAAAAGTATCTACATAATCTTTACTAATAATAATTTTATTATCTTCTTCTTGTTTTTCTTCTACTGGAGTTGGATTGCAACCTCCTTTTTCTATTCCAATCTTATTTATATGAAACTTAGTACCACAGTTTTGACATACTAAGTATTCACCTTCTTGAATGAAATAGGCTTTAGGAGATGGGTTACAAACCTGACAAGTATTAAGTACTATTCTTACTTTACCATCAGTTCCCCTTACTAAGATAAACTGAATAATAATACCATCATCGTCATAATTTACAAAGGTAGCTGTACTTGTTATTTTACTAGTATCTAAAATAATATTATTATCTTCATTAGCTTTTACTGTTAGATATTTATTTTCTACTTGGTTCTTTGTTTCCTTAGTTTTAGTACTACAACCATTAACAGTTAAAACTAGGATTAAGATAAGAATAAGATAACTAATTTTCCTCATTACTTACTCCTTCACATTTATATCCTAAAGAGTTGATAGTACTTTCTACTGCTTTGATATTTAATTCTTTAATACTTAAAATAGTAACACTATTATTCTTAAGATTTACTTTTACTTTTCTTATATCATCTAAACTTCCTAGAGCTTTAGTTACTTTATCAGCACAATGGTTACAACTCATTCCTTCTACTTTAATTATAGTTTTAATCTTCTTATTAAACATTTCTTATTTCCCTTCTAGTTTTATTTTTCTAAGTCTAAGTGCATTGATTACAACCGTTAGACTACTTAAAGTCATAGCAAAAGAAGCAATCATCGGATTCATTATAATATTAAATTTAGCAAATAGTCCTATGGCAATTGGTATCATTAAGATATTGTAAAAGAAGGAGAAGAAAAGATTTTGTTTTATATTTCTAATAGTTTTCCTACTTATGATAAATAGATTAAGAATACTTTCTAAGTTATCATTCATTAAGATAATATCACTCGAATTGTTAGCTATATCAGTACCACTTGCAATTGCTACACCAATAGTTGCAGTAGCAAGACTTGGAGCATCATTTATCCCATCTCCTACCATCATTACTTTTCTATTTTCTTTTAATAATTCTTTTATAACACTTGTTTTCTCTTTAGGAAGAAGTGATGCTTTTACTTCATCAAGTGCTAAATCTTTACTAATAATATTAGCTGTTTCTTTATTATCACCAGTTAACATTAAGACTTTTTTATTACTTTTCTTTAACTTTTTAATAACTTCTTTAGCATTACTTCTTAAAGTATCTTTAACTCCTATTAAAGCGATTACTTTTCTTTCTTCTACTACATAGATAACACTATTACCCTCTCTTACTAGTCTATTAAAGTCTAGTGAATGAATATC
Organism: uncultured Bacilli bacterium; assembly: GCA_934177995.1. GTDB lineage: Bacteria > Bacillota_I > Bacilli_A > RF39 > UBA660 > Onthousia. The sequence continues at coordinate 42,090 of CAKPPW010000007.1, read as the reverse complement.
ATAAATCATTAATTGGTCTACTAACTTATCATTTCCTAGATAGTATTTCTTATCATTAATAGTACCACTTACTCCTAGTCCTGCTATATTATTAAATTTAGTTACAGTAAGATCTGATTTACCCTTAAAGGCTTTAGCAATAGGATGAGTTGATTTATTCTCTAAACTTGTTACTAATTCTAATATTTTCTTATCAGGATAATCACTATAATTATAAATAGTTGATACTTGTAAATTACCATAAGTTAGTGTACCTGTTTTATCAAAGACAATAGTATCAATACTATTAAGTACTTCTAATGATTCACTATTTTTTATTAATAAACCTTTCTTAGCACAGAATCCTTCACTAACAATAACCGCTAACGGAGTAGCAAGACCAAGAGAACAAGGACAAGCTACTACTAAAACAGTTACAAATCTAGTTAAAGCTATATCTAAATTATTTGTTAATAGATTAAAAATTAAGGTTAGAAAAGCGATAAGCAGGATACTTGGTACAAAGATAGAACTTACTTTATCTGCTACTTTAGCAATAGCTGGTTTAGTATTAGTAGCTTCTACTACTAGTCTTACTATTTCGGAGATAGTTGAATCTTTACCTATATTAATCGCTTCATAAGTTATATAACCATTAGTATTAATACTACCTGCTATTACTTTATCACCTATTTTTTTCTTGATTAGTTTACTCTCTCCAGTTATAAAAGCTTCATCAAAGTAAGCACTTCCACTGATAATGTTACCATCGACTGCTATTTTCTCACCTGGTTTACAAATTAAAGTATCGTGTTTTTTAACTTCATCAATACTAATTTCTTTTTCCCCTTCCCTAGTTTTTAATAAAGCTTTAGTTGGGGTTACTTGGACTAATTCTTTAATAGCTTCCTTCGTTTTAGATTTACTTTTAGTATCAATAAATCTTCCTAGTTTGACAAAGTAGATAACAATACAAAATGATTCATAGTAAAGGCTTTCTACATAACTTGTTTGTCCTTTAATTATCATAATGGTATTAAAGATACTATAAATAAGACTTGCTAAAACACCGATAGATACTAAAGTATCCATATTAGGGGATTTATGAACAAGATTTAAATAACCACTTTTTAGAATATCTTTTCCATAGTAAAGATAAGGAAGAGATAGTATTAGTAAAGTAACAGCATAGTTAACGGGATACTTTTCCATATTAAGTAGTGGTATAACAGGAAGACCTACCATGTGTGACATAGAAATATAAAGTATTAAAATAGAAAGGATAGTATAAAAGGCAAATAATCTTTTATTAAGTTTCTCTTTCTTAAAGACCTTTTCTTCTGAATAGATACCAAGACTTTTATAACCTGCTTCTTCAATAAATCTTTCTAAATCGTTTAAAGATAGTGTCTCATCATACATAATAGTAGCAGTTGCTAAGACAAGGTTAACTGAGGCATCTACTACTCCTTTTTGTTTATTTAAATACTTTTCTAATGCCGATGAACAAGCACTACAACTCATTCCTTCAATACTTAAAATTACTTTCATAATTAGCTTTTCCTTTCAAAATATTTTTTATTATCTATTACCTTAATATTATTTTTAATCATATTCATATAACAGGTATAAATTAGAGTTTCTACTTTAGTTGGGGTAAATTCTATTAGATTATCGCCTGCTACTAATTTTTTCTTAATGTTATATTTCTTTAGATAAACTTCATTATTACAACCAGTTAGTTTATCTTTATCACCATGAACGATTAGTTTAACTGGTATATCTTTTTGAATAATTATATCTTGATAATTACCATACGAGGCATTTATCTTAATCTCTTGATAGTTATCTCTAATAATAGATTTCTGATAAGTTTCTTCTTTTTGATTTTTAAATAGGTCTATATCTAGAGATAGTAAGGCTTGATTAAGCATCACTAGTGATAATATTAGTATTAAACAAGTAGCTATCTTATTAATAATGATTTTATTTTTACTATTAAGTCTAGTTAGGATTAGACCGGTACTTAACATAAGAGGGATAGTACCAAGACAAAAGAGGAACATAGATATAGCTCCTTTTATAGGACTACCAGTTGATAAAGCATATACTTGCATCGCTTGTAGTGGTCCACAAGGCATAAGACCAATTAATAAGCCAATTAGAAAGGGACTTTTAGTCTTTAGTTTCCCATTAAGTCTTTTTACTTTTCTTAAAGGGATTATTCCTAGCATGGAAAGTGCCATTAAAAACATAATAGTAGCAGCTAATAAAATAATTATCCCTGATACTTTATTATTTATTGTTATAGTACTACCAATTAGTCCTACTACAACTCCTAGAAAGGTATAAGAGATTAGTCTACCTAGGTTATAAAGAAATGGGCTTTTATAATTCCTTTTACCCGTTTTATTTATTACAGTTAGTAAATTAATCGCTCCACACATACTTATACAATGAATACTAGTAAAAAGTCCAATGATAAAAAGCATTCCATAAGTAATATTACTATCAATTGGTGGAATAACATTAAAGATATTAAAACCTATTAGTTTATATAATAGATAAAAGATAAGAATTAATATAGTTATGATTAGGATTATTTCTTTTAGATTTGTTTTATTATCGAGTTTGTTTATATCATCACTTATATAATCTTCTTCAGTATAGTAACCTAAAGAGATTATTTTCTTTATTAGTTTTTCTTTATTAATAGTATTTTTATAAGTGATAATAGCAATATCATTTTTAAATTTAACACTTTCTATATTTTTATCTTTTAATAGATTTGCTTCTATCGTTTGTAAGCAGTGATTACAACTAATTCCTTTAATTTTGACATATAGTTTCATCAAGAATTAATCCTTCCAAACAGGTCAATTACTTCATCTATGACTTCTAACTTATCCTCTTTAAGTTCTTTAACTACACAAGTTTCTAGATGATTTTTTAAAATCTCATTACCTAGACTTTTAAGAGATTTATTAACTGATGCGATTTGAATTAAAACATCATCACAATATCTATCACTTTCAATCATCTGTTTAAGACCATTAACTTGTCCTGAAATAATATTAAGTCTACGAATAAGTTTCTTTTTATCTTCTTCGCCTCTATGTTTCACTCTTGTACACTCTTCACATTTTATAGACATCTCTATTCCCTCTTTCCTATCTAATTATAGGGGGTGGGGGTATTTATGTCAATAGCAAATAAAAAGAAAAAAGATCATATTAATGACCTAGTCTATTTCATCAAATAACTTTTTATTTTCATAATTAGTTATAATTACTTCTTCTACTTTTCCCCTTTTCTTTCCATTAGCATTAATATTTCTTTTAGCTTCTATTATATGGATATTATAGTCTTTATATAAATCTTTTATTAGCGGTGTATTATAATTAGATAGCATTACATAACACCCTCTATCAGCTAGTTCTTTATATACTTTAGCAAGTCTAATTTGTTCATCTTTGCCAAAACCATTTTCTGTATAGCTAGTAAATATTTGTTTTTCTGAATCATATGGTGGATCAAAGTAGATGAAATCACCTTTCTTAGCAGTTTTAACCGCTTCTTCAAAATCTGTATTTAATATGGTTATGTCATTAAAGTTTAAGTATGAATGAATAATACCAAGGTTTTGTCCTTCATAAGTATTTACTTTTATTTTTTTACCAAATGGTACATTAAATTCATTCTTACTATTAACTCTATATAAACCATTGAAACAAGCTTTATTTAGATAAATTGTTCTAGCTGCCCTTTTATAATCAGCCATTCGTTTAAATTTAGCTTTATCTCTATCTTTATTTCGTATCTCATAATAATAATCTTCACTATGATTTGTCTCATGATGATTTAGTTCATTACACATCTTAGTAAACTTTGTTTCATCTTTTATACAGTTAAAGATATTCATTAATTCTTCATTATAATCATTTATTACTGCTTTCTTTGGTGATAATTCAAATAATAAAGCCCCTCCACCAACAAATGGCTCATAGTATGTATTATATTCATCAGGGGCATATAGTTTTAGTTTATCAATTACTTGTCTTTTACCACCAGCCCACTTTACAAACGGTTTTCCTTTTATCATGTTTTTGCCTCCTAGTTAAGTTTCATATCAATTATTGTATCAAAAATGTTACTAATTGTCAGTACTAACAATTAGTAAATATGTGTAGTATTACAATTGATGGGATATCATTTACAACTACATCTTAAAATATTCACTAATTATTTCATCTAGCATACCAGATTTTGCTAAATGATAGTTCAACAAATAATCTAGATTTCTAAATCCCTTCTGAAGTTGATTCTTATCTTTGTTATCCCAACAAAGTCCATCTGTTAACAATGCAAATCCTATTCCAATCTTTTTCAAATCATTTTGCCTATTTATATAACTATCAATAATTTCCTCTGGTTTTGAACCACCACGATAAAAATAATCAACTTCGATATTTAATACTTTATTGTTTTTAACTAAAATAAAGTCTGCTTTTCTGTTTGCTACATCTTCACTTATATTGAAACCTAATTTACTTAATGCTTTAAATTGTTTTTGGCTAATAAGCTGAACATTATGATTTTTACAAATTTCAGCTATTATTGGTTCACACGCAAGTTCAAATGCTTTTCCACCACGATTCTTTCTTCCGTTTGAATCTAATCCAACTAATACCCCAATAACATAATCAATAACACTTTTCTCTAATAGATTTTGAAATAAATCTTTTAATCCAATTTTTTCAAAGAATGTATAATATATTTCAATATTTTCATCACTAATATTATTTTTTATTAATTGGATATCAAAATTATATGAATAAAAATCATTTTCTTTTAAATCTTCATTTACTACCTTTAGTTCATTTTTCCCTTTCCAAACATTTTTTCTCTCAACTTTAGATAAAGCAAATAAAAGAGGAAATGTAGCTACTACTGTAGGAACTTTTTTTACTAATTCAACAAATTTATCATGGATGTTTTCGCATTTAATTAATACATTTAGAGCATTTAATTCTATCTCAAATTGTTTATAATCCATAACATTATTCCAGTCTACATAAAAGTTAAAGCCCCTATTAGTTGCTACTAAATTATTTACAAATTTTTCTGATAGCTCTTCTATACTCATCTCTTTATACATTATCTTCGTTTTCCTTTCTTCTTATTGTTAAATCTAAATACTCTTTTTCTTTTTCAATTCCGATATATTTTCTATTTAATTTATTAGCTACTATCCCAGTTGTTCCACTACCATTAAATGGGTCCAATATTAAATCATTTTCATCTGTTGATGCTAATATTATTCTTTCTAATAATTCAATTGGTTTTTGAGTAGGATGCTTACCACATTTCTTTTCACTTGGCTTAGTCAATGATGTTTCCCATACATCTTTCATTTGTTTATTGTTGTTTAATTTTTTCATAACATCATAATTAAATTTATGCTTGGCTTTAGATATATCTTTTTTGGCCCATAAAATCGTTTCCGTTGAATGAACGAAAGTGCGACAACTAATATTAGGTGGTGGATTTAATTTTTTCCAGGTAATATTATTAATTATCTTAAATCCTTCTTCTTCAAGTGCCATTCCTATCGAATAAATATTATGCATAGTTCCACTTATCCAAATGGTTCCATTATCCTTTAAAACATTTTTACAGGCTCTTATCCATTTTTTGTTAAAATTATGCTTTTCTTTAATAGATTTTTTTTCATCCCACTTACCCTTATTTACAGATACCATTTTACCACTACTGCAAGTGATTCCATCTCCTGATAGGAAGTAAGGAGGATCTGCAAATATCATATCTATACTTTGTGGTTCTATTTTTTTTAATAATGAAATAGCGTCTCCATGCAGTAATTTAAAATTATCTTCATTATAGTAGAATTTTTTTCTCATATTATCTACCTCCTAGTTAAGCTTTTATCAGTTATTGTATCAGAATCATTGGAATTGCACACGCATTTATATATAGTCATTATTTCAGCCTCTTACACATATTTGAAATCTATCAGTCAAACCATATAAATCTAATATTTGTTTTACATAATATCTTGTTCTATCAGAGCTTAGACATCCCTCAACATAAATATTTGCATTTTTTAGCTTTATTGGATCTACTAAATAATTTGAAACACTACATAATATAGGATCTTTTTCATTATACCTTTGTTTTGACGTTGCTTTATGAATCGTATTATCAATTGTTGCAGTATTTAATATGTTAGAATCAATATCATATAATATTTCACAAACTGTCGGTAATAATTCACGCCATTTTTTTACATTATATTCTTTTCCTTCATATATTAAATTTTCTAAAGTTGTTCCACTCATTGGAGTAACAATATCAGATAATGAATAAATTCCAGTTTCAAATTCTGATGTAGCTTCTCTTGACTCATATTCTCTTTCTCTTTTTAAAGGGCCTATTATTTCATTACATGCTCTTTCTGAAATATCCTCATTTCTATTTATAATATCTTGTTCTTTCCAGGTACTATTTGATGCTGTAGAAGATGTTATTATAAACTGTACATCTTTTAAATTTTCAATTTTTTCATTCCATGGTCTATTGGAGTTTTTGGAATTGTAACTTCCAGAAATCAGTGCTAGATTACCTATACAATTTAAATATGAATTATATATTCGCTCTGTTTCTTCATCACCGCCAAGATAATCAATCCACCACTTTGTTCTTGTTTGAGGCATTAAATGCTCTATTGTTATTTTATTTAACTTAACAGGAATATTACTTTTTTCAATTAATTCCATTTTATAAAGTAATGCTCTTGCATAGACTGTATTTACTGAATTTTTTAGTTGACTTTTAAACTCCTCATTAGATGGAAATCTACTAGCTGGAGTAGGACTATTTGATAATTCAAATAAAATACTGTCGTAACTTGGTTTAACAATATCTCCAACAATTTTTTCTACTAAACCATAAATAGAGCTTCTTAAAGCCCCTCCTCCACCAGAAGGAGAAACAATTCTATACCTCAACATAAAATCACTAATTAAATTCATTATCTTTCTCAATTCATCTATATTATTATTATATAATTTTTCAAATAATATAAAATATAAGGGATATAAATCATCTGTTTTTATTAGATTTAATATTTCTATAGTAATATTTAATTTTTCGTCAGGACAATTTTCGGTTATGATCCATGAATAAAATTCAGAATATTTTAACATGTCATTTAAAATTTCTATATGTGGAGAATTATTTTTGTCAAAGTATTCTTTAAATGACTTATAAATATTATCATTTTGAACATCTTCATATAACTTAGTTATAAGATAAAACTTTGCAAATTTTGAAATATTATCATTACCTAATTGTTGTTCTAGTTTTGTCCAGTAATTATTATATAAGTCCTCCTGTTCCGCACTAGTTGTAGCTAATAAAAGATAGTTTCTAATTAAATCAGATGGTTGTAATTTTTTTCCAGTTGAATTAATTTTTTCAAACACAGTTTGGACTTTTTCTAAATCATCAGAAATTTCTAGATTCACATCAACGACCTCTAATTTTTGAATTGTATCATATATATCTTTAGGTTCAATATCACTATTCTTTATCAGTTCAATGAATCTTTTATAATTTCGTATTACATTAGACTTTTGATCTACTTCTTGCAAATTACGACTATCAATTACAGCAGCAAAAGAAGCATAATCATAGGAAGTTTGTTTTAGTTTTATTCTAAATTTTTCAATATCAGTATCATTTATTAAATATCTTGAATTTATTTTTAAACTTTCTTGTTTTGAATAGTCTCTTATAGCACATAAAAGTAATAAAATCGTTGTTATTCTTTGTTGACCATCAACTAATATTAATTCATTAAAAGAAGCACCACTGTTTTTTCCCATATAATATACAATGTTTCCTAAATAATGTGTAGTATTTGTTTTATATGCCTTAACTATATCATCAAATAATTCGTCACATTGTTCATAAGACCAATCATAATTTCTTTGAAACGGTGGAATTATAAATACTTTATCCAATCCGCCTACTAAATTTAATATACTTGTACCTATAGCTCTCATCTAATTATTCTCCTTTATTTACTTTATAAAAATCAATTAAGCTTTATGTTGTTTTATTTATTGTCATATACAATTTATCAATTTTTTTGAATTCATGTCAAGTTTTTAGGTACTTTTTCTATGTCAATTACTTAAAATTTTCCTGTAATATTTTAGTTTGTTTTTTATAAATAGAGATAAAATTAACTACAAAAGATTATATTCAAATAAAAATTTATATATTTTATATTCTAAAATCAATCTTTAGCTTTTACAAAATAAAAAGTAAGTTGTTTTTCCTTTTATGAGTAAATTTTCATTAAATGTTTATAGACTATATTTTATAGGCTATATAGAAAATAAGACTTTATCATCATTATCATCTATATTATAAACGATCTAAAGAATTTGATAAAGTAACTATAAAATTAAAAACTAATAATCAAATTTTATGACTTAAAAAATTAATTTTTGTATTGTTAGGAAAATAGTTTTAAGATAAATAATATATAAAAATGAAATAGAATTAAGAGAAAATGATATATATATATGATAAATGATGTGTAGAAACATTATTAATTTTATCTAAGAAAATATTGTTCTGCTTTATGTATTAAAATAAGAAAATAATAGTAGTTGTGAGACAATAATTACATTACAAAAACAGTAAATATTTTCAAATTGATGACTACTAAATCCATTATTGTAATTACGTTTAAACCATTAAATGATATTGTTTAGCTAAAAAACACATCTAATTTATAGCACTAGTCTTTTTTTGTAATTTTTTTCTAATACTTTTGGTTGTTCCTCTTTATTTAACATTGTCATATAACTATTAAACTCTTCTATTGCTCTATAATCATTTTTTAAACATTTGCCAATTCTTTCTTGATATGTTCGGGCTATATACCAATCCTTAGAATAATAAACATTTTTTATTGAATATTTACTTATTGGTATATAATCTGTAGGATTAATTGAGTAATTTATAGAGTTTATTACGTTAATTACATTTTCATTATTGTTATTATATCCATCTATAAAAAAATCAGCAAATTTTATTTCATCCCTAGGATCCATATATGAAACATCTGGATTTTTTGATTTAATATTTCTAAGGTCAAAATTATTATCTTTATATACAATATCTAAAGTTCTGTGATAGATATCTGTATCTTTATACACTTCATCATCCTTTTCAAATATAGTAGGTGTTGGATAATCTTTTGGAAAATGAGTTGTACTTGGCTTTAAGTATGAATCACTACCAATACATACTAAATTAATTGGTTCATTACTTTGTTTAGTAACTTCTACTATTTTTTCTATTCCTTCTTTAAATGCAGTAGATATTAAGTGACCACTCACTTCTATTTCTTTATCTACACACTCAATACTATTAGCTATTAATACATTTCCATTTCTTTTCAACGGACAAAAAGCAGCAATATCACCTGATTTATCATATATTATCAATATTCTACCATTTCTACAAAGTGCTGCATGTAACAAATGATTATGTGCTATATCAAGTGTCCTAATACAACAATTAGCTTTATATCCTAGCTCAAATATTTGTGGGTCATCTAATTTCATAGTTTCATAAGTATAACCTCTTGTAGAAGTTCCTTTTACATAAGGGATACTAGATTCAACTCTTTTTTTCATTTGTGAATATATTTCAACGATTTTTTTTAATATTTCATTATTACTATTGTGTGTTTTATTTCCCAAAATAATATTTTCTAAAAAACTATTATTATTTAATAAGTAATTATCTGGAGTTATTATTTTTCTATCTACATCATATTTCTCTGTTTCTAATATTGCATTTACTTTCTTTAATGTAATTTCATTATGACATTTTTCTAATATTTCATCATAATTGTTATACAAGTAGTACCATGTTTTATATAATTCAGAATTCTTATCATTAAGCATATTTATAAAATGATTATTATTTGGTGTTTCAAACATAAAGTTAATAAATCTTTTATCTATAATAGGTAAGGATTTACTTCCTTCAGCTTTCATTTCAACTCCTGTTATATCAGTCTTAGCAACATTATCTAAAAACATTTTGTTGTATTGTCCATATTTACCACTTAATATTTCTATGCTTCTTTCATATCCAAATATAAAGTACATTTTGATACATAACCCATATATTGTAGACAATTCATCTTGAGTCTTATCTTCTAAAAATTTAGATAATTTATTAATATGTTTAACATTTACTTTAGATAATTGTTCTAGAGTCATACCATGAAAATATCTAGCGTTAGGAAGTGCAATATTAAATTTTAAATAAAACATTAATTTTAAATCTTTTGTTATTTCATCATAATTATTAGTTAAATAATTTATATCTCTGCAACTTATTAAACCATTATTTAAATTTCTTTTTAATGTGTTATACATCATCTCTTGATTAACAGAACTATTTTTTAATATACGACCAGTTAAATATTTTAAAAATTTCTCTTTAATTGTCTCTTCCTGATTTTCATTTAATAAGATATCATATATTTCTTTCTCTAGGTTAACTTGTCTATGAAAGTTTGGATGTCTAAATTGATTTTCTATTTTTTCTCTTATTAATTCGTCTCTAGCTTTTATTTCAGCAAAGAGTTCTTCAAACGATTTACCATTTTTAACTATATTATCTAATATATATTTTTTTATAGCATTATTATCAATACTATCATTAATATAATTAAGAAAAAATAACTCTTCTGAATTTAATTGTTTCATTATACTGCTATTAATTCTATCTTTATCAGAACCAAATAGTATTCCTTCTATATTACTATATCTTTCTCTAAAATCAGTAGGAAGAAGCACCTCCCTAGTATAAAAATTTAATTTTTCTATTATTTTTAACTGTCTGTCAGTAGGCAATAAGTTAAATTTTTTACTTTTTACTACCTCATCAAAGACTTTTTTTAAATCGTATGAATGGAAAAATTTGTCTTCAATTTTATTTTCATTCATGACAATATATAGAAAATATTTATTACTATATATTTGTTTCTTTATAGTTTGTGATTTTATATCTTTGTTCAATTTTTCAAGATTTTTTATCGTCTGTTCAGTACAAACAAAGTTATTTAAACTTAAGGTTCCTAAAATTAATATTTTTTGAATTTTATCATTAGTCCATAATTTATTTTGCATAGTGAAACCTGAATTTCTAAAAATAGAATTGATGGTATTACTATCTAAATTTGAAATAAATTCAATTATACTCGAATCTATTATTGTATTTATTTGTTCATCTGTTAATTTTTTTAAAGTATTAATCAATTTTTTAGTTTTATACGATTTAATTTTTTTAAGATCTATTTGTGTAATATTGCTTTGCATAGTTTTCTCCTTCAAAAGTAAGATATATTATAGCACATAAAAAAAGAAAAATGATTATTTTCATCTCTTTTAAGTATATTAAACTAAATAAGATTTGTACCTAACTTATAACAACTAACTTAAAACTTTTTATAGTAAACAAAAATGAGAGTCAAATGGCTCTCTTCAGGGGGCTATTATATTAAAAAAGAGGATTGTTTAAAATCCCCGTAATATCGACATATAACTCATTTTAAGTTTAATAAAATTTAATCAAAAATTGATAAATTTACATGAATTTGATGGGTAGCTGATGGGTAGAAATTATTCATCAGTTATTTTATTATATCTATGATTTGAGAAATAATTATTCTAGGTATTGATCTAATATCATTTAAGCTTAATTCTGGCCAAATTTCCTCTTCATCAGAATGCGTCATGGCATTCAACAATTCCATAAAAACGGAAAGATTATTTAATTTATTTGAATTCTTTATTCTCATTAGATTTTGTTCTTTAAATCGCTTTGTATCGCTTGAGTCATTTCTAATAGCTGACTCTGAAATCATTCTTAAACATATTATTTCTTCAGGTGTAATGTCATATATATTTTTTTTAATCAATTTATTGTATAAACAATCAATATCACCAAAAACTATTGTTTCATCTTTAATACTCTCTATGCTTGAATCATATTTAACGCCATAAAAATCATATAATATTTTTATTTCATCAATATACGAATTATCCCATTTTGCTTTATCATCTTTTCTATAATGAACCAATTTACATATATATCCATATAAATTTAGTTTTTCATTTCCTGTAATATGACGATATAATTCATATAATTTTCTAATAGCCAATACACGCTGAGAAATGGAAAAATCATGTGAAAAATCAATTATATTCTTATATAAATTAAGTTCACTAATGTAATTTGGTTCTAGATTATTAATCTCAATTTTACCTTCATCTGTTTCGTTTAATATTAAACAATTTACACTTTGAATTTTTTTATAACAGGATACAATTGATGAAACAAAATTACTTTCATGTGTAAGAATTATCATTTTTTTATAATCATTAAAATTTATTTCGTTTAATAGTCCTAATGATGTATATCTTCTAAATAAATCATAGCTAGAAATTGGATCATCAAATAGGACTATTGTATTTAAGTCAGCGCAATTTTTTATTTGTTCTATAAAGAACGCAAATGCTAAAGTATTTTTTTCTCCATAACTTAATGTAGTATTTATTTTGTTACTTATATCAATATTATTTTTACTCTTTAATACAATATAATTATCTACATCATTTATTCCATTAGTTAATACATTAGTGCGATTTATTTCTATGCAATATTTTAGTCCTAAATTATATAATATTCTATTTAAATCTTCTTCACTATTGTTTATTAGATTATGTAATTCTATATTGCTTTGTTTAATATTTTCTTCTACTTCATTAATATATAAAACAAATTCATCAATTAATTCAGATAAACATTCAAGTTCATCATTTATTTTAAAGAATTTAATTTCTTTTATTTTATTATATAATTTTATGTCTATTGTTTCCGTTATATTATCTAATGTTTTAATCTTGTAAATTAGTTCTTCAAAAATTTTTTTGTCATTTTCTAAATGATTTATCAACATATCTATTTTTTCAAATATCTCATTTTCAACATTCATATCTAAAGAACTATTTATAAGATTTAATATATCATTTATTATACCTTTAACATTATCACTTGTCTCTGTATTATTCATAATAATTGCAAAGTCAGAAATTTTTTCTACTTTATCTGTAAATAATTTTGAATCAATTACTGTAGTATCTTCTACACTATCTATTTGATTCTTTATATTGACACTAAAATTTGCAATTTCATTTTTGCACCATGGACAATAGTCTAATTTATTTTTATCATAAATTGATAATCCTTCATACCACCAGCGTTTATGTGAATCATCCGGAATTGTAAACAGATCATCATATTTATAAGGTAATTTTCCTTTTATAAATGTAGTAGCATATCTTCTTTTGGGTTTAGAGACTGAGCCAGATGCAGTTTTATAATTAAATTTATCAATATAATTTTTTATAATATCTTCATATTTTTTACTAATATTTATAATTTTTGTTATATTTTCATTAATACTATTTTTAGACTCATATAATTTTTGAATTTGATCGGTTTTTAAAATAATTTTTGTTTGATTTTGATGAAATTTATCTTCTGTATAAATAAACTTATTTATATATGAATTATCAAATACCATATAATTAGCATTTTTAAATGAGTTTTTTAGTAAATTTAATTGATTTTCTTCTTGTAATTCAAAATTTTTTTCCAAATTATCTATGGTAAGCAAATCTTTGATTGTTGATTTACCTTTGCCATTTGAACCATAGCCTACTATTACTTTTGTATCATTAGACAAAATATCATTTATTATATCTTCACTTATACTTAATTCTTTTAATCCTTTTTGGTTTTTAGCAACTAACATTCTAACACTTCCTTCTATTCCTCTATACTATACATTTCATCTATACTATAATCAATTGTTTTCATATATTTTAAATTATCTTTTGTAAAAATAACAACTTTAGGTAATTCCACTTTTTCTAACGAATCAAAATGTTTAAATGGAGCATACCATATTATATAATCTGCTTTAGAATTTTTTAAAACATCAACAAAATTTTTATCTTTAAAAAACAAATGTAATTGAGCGCATATTGATTTTCCTGCTTTTATTACTATACTTTTTTCTTCACTTCTAAAATAAGGTGATGATTCATCTAGTATAAAATATATTAATTTCTTAGTTGGATGATTTTTAACATACAATTCATATGATTCATCATGTTTTTTTATTACTCTTATAAATTCATTTAAATACTTTTCATAACTATGATCTTCATCCGTCGATAAGTTTGTTATAGTATTGACAAAAATGTCTCCTTTTAGATTAATATTGTTATTTTTTACCCATCTTTGCATCTCTTTACAAGTTTTATTTTCTTTAGTTCTATAAGGATTATATATTATTCCTTTTTTATTTGCCTGTGTATGATCATCCACTCTCATTATATCCATCATTAAATTATATTCTATTGAATACATATCTGGTGGAGGATCAGATTTTCCAGAAGAATTATACCAATTATTAATATTATAAATACAACTTAAAATATTTCCACCAGCTTCATCAAAGACTAATATTTCATTAGGCAAAATATCAGTAAACTCACTTATTATATTTAATTCATTATCATAGTAAGCCATTTCATACCTCCATCAAAAAAGAGCATATTTCATCATAAGCAATGAAATATACTCTATACTATCTATGATTATTATATCATAAGTTCTTATTAATGACATTATGACATTATATTTATATACGCAATTAATTCTGAGAATTCATCTCAATTTTATTAATCAAATCGATTAAATCTGCTTTTTCTTTTTTATAAAAACAATCAATCATATATTTTGTATCAATTAATAACAAAGATATCTTTTCATAATTATAATTATGTTTTTTATCTCTCCAAGCACTATTGGCAAAACCTAAATACTTAATATTTTCATTACATAAAAATGGCTTTGATTTTTTATTAAAAGGTAATACAAATGCATTATAGATATTGTTTTTATCAAACTTGTATTCTTCGTAGTTATTTGAAATGTGATCTCCATACGTTATTTGTTTTTGTATTGAATCAGTATGAGGTAAATCAGAAATATTAGCAGTTATACCATACTTATAATATTTAGCATCTAATATATACAATTTATCTGTTGTTTTATCAATTAGTATTGTATCAGGTCTAAGCTTTGATTTATCATTTTCAACTTTTCCCATTATATTCCAATATGCATTAGGAAAATATTTACTAATATCAATTTTAGATCCTAGATTATCATTCACCATTTTTTCCCAAGCATATTCAAATCTTCTTGTTCCATAACTAATCTGATTAAAATCATTATCGCTAAATGTCATTTCAATAATCCTTTTCATGTTTATAAGTAATAATTTTTTTCTATCATTAAAACTTTTAGATAATTCTTTGTTTAATATATTTATAAAATATTTCATTTTTGATTTCATTAATTCCGAAGAAATACTACATTCTGGTAACCTAATATTACCAAATAAAAAGCCGATATATTCCATGCTTTTGTGTAAACAATAGTTATTCAATTCAGTAATAAGATTATTTTTTTGAACACTCGAGTTAAAGTAAGGATTAATGTATACAATATTATTATCACTAAAATAATGTTCTGAATTTATTGTCTTTTTCCAGTTAATTTTTCCTTTACTTTTTTGAGAATCAATTCTTTCTATTTCTTGATATAAACCATTGTTAAAGTAATCACTTATAATCCATAAAAAAGAATTATATGGTATTTCATCACTATCACCAATATCTATTCCAAATTCTGTATAATCAGTAACGGAATTTTTAACTAAATTAACAGTTTTTAATAATAATAACAAATCTGCTTTTTGTTCAATTGATAAATCTTTTTCTGTATTAAACACATTCTTATCATAACCTAAAGGTAAATATAAATAAACCTTATCTTTTTTGTATCTTAGTCCAACAAAATTATCTTCTTCAAATCCATTTTTAATAACAACTTTATCAAAGAAAGCCATATTACTCACCTATAGTCTTAATAGTATATTCATCAGTAATGATAATTTCCTCTTCAAACAAATTGTTAAATACATCTAATCCATTTTTTTCGAAATTATCTAATAATTCACCATATGACGATATGGCTCCAAACCAATATGTTGTATTAAGTTTTGCTACATCGTCCCAAATGTAAGATAGTATTTTTTCTGCAAATTCTTTTTCGTTGTTTATTTCTTCTATAGAAACAAAATACATACCTAATTGTTTGTCCTCTGCATTAATACCAGAGTTATCATCAATTATATGTTTGTTTATTTTATTTACAAATTTTTCCCATGTTATATTTGGATATTTATCTCCTGATGGAATTAATTTATTTTTCAATTCTTTTGATTCTTCATTATCAGCAAATACATTCTTAATATACTCCATTTTCCATCTACGTTTAAATGCAGTATCTAATGTAAAGACATTTTGATCACTTGTATTCATTGTAGCAATTATCCACATGTTTGATGGAATATATACTGAATCTAGTTTTATTCCATTTTCACTTAAATAATCAAGTATTGGTCCATTATAAATATCATATTTACTTTTTCCTGTCTTATCTCTATCTAACAATTGAAATATATCCCCAAAAATAGCCGAAGAATTACCTCTATTAATTTCTTCAATAACTAAGCATACTTTTTTATTTTTATTTTCTAATGAATATTTTAAAGCTAATGTAAATGGACCTGGATGAAATGTGTACTCTACTTTATTTTCTTTTACGCAAGGAATAATTTGCCCAACAAAATCACTATTTGTATACTCTGGGTGAAATGTTGTTCTATATGTTTTATACTCATCTTTATTAAATTCCTTTGAAACAGTAAAACTTTTACCAGAACCCGGAACTCCATAATATATTTTATTAAATCCATTAAATACTATATCAACATCCTCATTTTTTTGCTTTTCATTATAACTTATTATAAATTTTCTATATGCACTCATTGCCGCTGAATTTGTATTATGACTTGCTTCTTTCCTCTCTAAATAAGTGTCATTATTATTAAGAATTAACATAAGTTTATCTAATTCTTCTAGCTCACTTATTTCAAATATTTCTTTGTTCGTAATACTTTCATTAATAGCTTCTTTAGATACCATTTCAATAGAATTAACATAATTACTTATTGTTTTAGGTTCAAAATTATTTTTTGACATCCACTCAATAAAACTATTTTTTAACGAAATAGAATTACTCTCAACTCTCAAATCCAGATCATTAACCAAATCATTAATATTTTTTTCTATATCATTCTTTAACATATCATAGTTATTCATTTGTACTTCCTTCTTTCCTTACTTGTTCTAAAACTGAGTCAATAAATAGCTCTCTATCATAGTTTAATCTATAATTACTTTGATCAGCCTTTTTTATATAATTGCATTGATCATCTGCAAGAAATGCTACTAAATAATTAAAAGCATTATTACTTCTATAACTTAATATTTCTTCATTGTTAGATTTAATATAAATATCATAACTATTATTAGATCTATAGTTTTCAATATCGTTATGATAATCAATGTTATTTTGTAAACAATATTCTAAAATGTAAAATTCTTCTCTATTTATTGTTTTGTATTCTTTGACAAATTTAAGAATATCTAAATATTTATCATAAAATTTGTAATTATTTTTTATCATGTAGTCTAAAGACATACATAATAAATCATTTTTTATATTAACTAGTTTCTCTATATCAATATTATTGTCATTTCCCTGTTTAATATTAAATATTGTTTTTACATACAAAGCACCATTTTTGGTAAAAAAATTTGAATATTTTATATTTTCATTATAATTATTAATCATTCCGGTATTATATAAAAAAGGAATAAACGATCTAATATACGAACCGCTAAATATATTTTTTTCAATTAAGTCTTTTTGAAAATCTTGATAAGAACAATTATTGTTCTTATTTTCATTTAGATAAACATATAAAGAAATCATTTTATCATTAACATCTTTTGTAAAACTAATACCTGGATTTGATATTTGATTTAATAATATTTTTTTCATTATTATTCTCCTTTTATTTGCTCCATTATTGATTTTGCAATTACATAAGCTAGCAATGGCGGTACAGCATTACCAACCTGTTTATATTGACTTGTTCTTGAGCCTAAAAATTCAAAATCATCAGTAAAAGATTGAATTCTTGCAGATTCTCTAACTGTTGGAATTCTATTTTCCTTATAATGAAAATAATTACGATGTCCTGTGTCTATTGTATTAGATGGCAATTTTGAATTCATTCTTTGAAATGCTTTATTATATTTTCTTATTTCCCAGTATTCTTTTGGTAAATCAGTTATCTTTCCACCATCTGGTATTTGACTAATTACTTCAATTGTTTTATCAGTATGAGTAGTAAATTCATTATTTAGTAGTTTTTTTGAGTTTCTTCTCATTAATTTTTGATAATCATTTATTGGAAGTGAAGTGTATTCTGTCTCATTTCCAATTAAATCAGATATTGCCTCATCTGTTGATACTTTATCTTTAAAAGGTTCTGGAAAAACAAATGATTTATTTTTAATTCCGACAAAAAATACACGATTTCTATTTTGTGGAACACCATAGTCTGATGCACACATTATTTTATATTCAACTTTATAACCCAACTCAGAAAAACGCTTAACAATATCATCTTTAAAAGCACCTTTATCAAGCGTTAATAATCCTTTAACATTTTCTAAAACAAAAAATTCAGGTTTTACTTTTTCAACAATTCTACAATATTGCAAATATAAATAATTTCTATCATCATTTATATCTCTTTTACCAACAGTACTATAACCTTGACATGGTGGACCTCCAACAATTCCAACAATTTTATTCTTCTTTAAAAATTCATCAAGAAATTCATTTGAAATTTTAGAAACATCATCACAAATAGCTATCTGAGAATTGTGGTTATAGTTATATGTATTAACAGCATCTTTCCAAAAATCTATGGCTAAAACTGATTGAAATCCAGCCATTTCAAAACCCTTACTTAATCCACCGCATCCGCAAAATAAATCAATAATACAATTATTCATTATCCATCAACTCCTTCAATTTTTCAGCAATTGCCTTTGCTAATAAAGGAGGCACTGCGTTACCAACTTGTCTGTATTGACTAGTTCTTGATCCACAAAAAATAAAATCATCAGTAAAAGATTGAATTCTTGCAGCTTCTCTAACAGTTGGAATTCTATTATATAGCGGATGAAAATAATTACTATGTGAATTTCCTGTGTCTATTGTGACTGATACATCTTTTTCATTTAATCTTTTATATGCTGATGAATGCCTATTATTTCTTTGATTAGAAAATAATTCATCAGGAATTACTTGCCAATTTTCACCTTGTTTAACATATGAAATTCTTTTTTGTACAATATCAGCAGGATATCTTACTTCATGATTGTATATTTCACTATTTTTATTCATTTTCTTAGCATATTCAGACATTTTATTTGTATCTGCCTTTTTAATTATTTCATCATCATTCTCATAATTATATAAATCCATTAATGCATCTTTAACTGTAACTTTTTTCTTAATTACTTTTAAATCATCAAATTTAAAATCAATATTTTTAGTAGCAACAAAAAAATTTCTCATTCTTTTTTGAGGAACACCATATTCCGATGCATCAAGAATTTTGTGTGTAACTTTATAACCTCTTTCTTCAAAAATTTTATAAATTTGATCTTTAGCATATCCATTATTTTCTGTTACAATCCCCCTTACATTTTCTATAACGACTACTTTGGGATTATACAAATCTACAAATTTAACAAATTGAAAAAACAATTTATTTCTTGGATCATCATTTACCTTGTTTCTATTTGCAGACGAAAAACCTTGGCATGGTGGGCCTCCAACAATAATATCGATTGTATTAAAATCACCAAAATTCGATTTAATTTCTTCCTCACTTAAATTTAAAATATCAATAAATAAACCTTTTGCATTTTTAAAATTGTAATTATAAGTTTCTATAGCCTCTTTATTAAAATCAACACCACCGACAATGTTAAATCCTGCCATTTCAAAACCTTTACTCAATCCTCCGCATCCACAAAATAAATCAATAACATTATATTTTTTACTCATACCAATTCCTCCTAAACATCTTTCGGAAGTTTACTATAGTCATATTTTCTAGCAATTTCCTTTGTTTTCTCGTACATTTCATCTAAGTTTTTTAAAAGTTCTTCATCAGTCATTCTTCTTACACCACCATCTGAAATGATTTTAATTTCCATTTTTATATTTTTTATGTAATCCTGTAATTCAAATGCTTTTTCTCTTTTTTGATAATCCCATTCTAAAATATCAATTTGAAATTTTTGATATTTATCTAACAGTTCTACAAAGTTTCTTGTAGACTTATTGGAATATTTTTCAACATTCATATAAGTATATACATCACCATAACCAGAAAGTTTTAACAAATAATCTAAAGAAAGATTTAAACCTTCTGCTATTTTTCTCAATATTTCTACATCAACTTTTTTTATTTTTCCATTAATTGTATCGTTATATGTACTTTGACTTAATCCTATTTCTTTTGCTAATTGTCTTTGTGAATATCCTTGTGCTTTTCTTGCATTCTCAATAACAATTTTCAATTCACTACTAGCCATAAAAGATTCCTCTCTTTCCCCATTTTCTGGTATCTAAGTCCATTTTATCACAATAAAATTTATAAGTAAACAAAAAAGAACGAAAAAATCGTTCAAAAATGTATTGACATGTTTATTTAGTTTTGATATTATGTAGTTGAATTCATGAACGATATCATCGTTCTACATTCAAAAATAGTTCTTTGAAAACTTAGTCTTAGTGGAAATCGCCGATAAGCCATTAAGTAAAAAAATGCAAGGCAGAATACCCTATTAGCACGGGAGTTATGAAATAACTAAAATTTCACAAAGAGCAATAGTTCAGGTAGAACTCTACCCTTTTAAAACTAGTAAAGGAGGTGGTAAAAGTGGATCAAAAATATTTCGTTTTAGTAAGAAAAGATGTTTTAGATAATCCTGATTTATCATTAAGCGCTAAAGGATTATATTGTTTAATCTGTTATGACTTAACTAAATCACTTAGAAGATTATTAATAGACAAAAATACTAGAGAAGAAACTATCAAAAGTTCTAAAGAATTAGAAAAATATGATTATACACATTTTTCAAATCTAGAAGAATGTGTAGATAAAGATTCATATCTTGGTCTTAATGTTTCAATACAACCAACTGATGAATTTAAAAACTTAGTTGATTTGAAATATAAGAAATACAAAGAATTAGAAAGATAAGGGAGGTGGAATATGACCGTAGATGAAACTTTAAAATTAATCGCACAACAATGGTGCAATTTATCAGATTTAATGAAATTAGCAAACATAGGAAGAAATTCAGCATTAACTATAAAAAGTAAAATTAAAAATGACTTAGAAAAAGAAGGATATTATGTTCCTAAGAATGCTGTTCCTATGCAAGAAGTTGTTAAATATTTAAATATTGATATTGACTATTTAGAGTCAAGAAGTAAAAATTTGAAAGGAGATGTTAAAATTGCTTAAACCAATTGAACAAATAGATACAAACATAAAAAAAGACATCATCATAAATAATATAATGAAGTCTAAAGGCGTGTATCTCTTAGTATCTAATCCAAAAGTAGGAAAGTCTATGTTGGCACTGCAACTTTCCTGCTCCGTTATTAACGGAACACCATTTTTAGGATACAAAGTAAATCCCTCACCTGTTTTATATGTTACCACAGAATCAGATAAAATTCAATTAAAGGAACGTCTAGAATTCATGGAACTATCAGCAAAAAAGGACTCTTTATTTATAATTGATAGACAGAATAAAGCAAATATATCTTTAAATGATTTAGAATATGATATAAAAACATTTGCTGAAGAATATAATGGCAAACTTATAATTTTAGATATGTTAAAAGATATTGATTTTGGAGTCCAATATGATATTAATAATTATCAAGATGTATCACAGCAAATATTTCCAAAATTAAGAACCTATTGTGATAAATATAATGTAACTTTTTTAGTTACACATCATCTAAATAAAACCGGTAAAACATTAGGAAGTATTGCACTAGATGCAACTGTTGATGGAAGAATAACTTTAATTGAAAATAAAGCAAATAAAAAATATGTTAAATTACAAACTATAAATAGAGATTTTTCAGAAATAGATATTCAATTAAAAAAATTAGATAATCTTATATTTCTTAAAATAAATTCTATTGAAGAAGATGAATTATCTTTTGAACTAACATCATTTATAAAATATGTTGCTAGTCAAAAAGAAATTGATTTTACCTGTACTGATATAGTATTAAAAGCTAATATACCAATGTCACCTAAAAGATTCGGAAGATTACTCAATAATAGTATTGAACTTTTAGAAAGTGAAGGCGTTCATATTACTAAATGTAGAACTGCTGATAGTAGATTATATCATGCTACATTTATAGAGCCTTAACAAAATGAAGATGAATAATGTGGCACGTTTTGTTGCGTAGCAATGAAAGTGGCGATAATGGCTCATCTTCTGATTATTTATTTTTTAATAAATAATCACTTGTTTATTGCTTAGACTTAAATCACCTTAAGTCTTTGCTTAAACAAGAACGGGTTTTTAAGGGATTCCCTTAACTCACTTTTGGGCTATGCCCTAGTGAGATAGGTCATAAATGACCAATCCCTCAAAACCACACATATTATTAATGTCACAATGTCATAGATATATGAAGGGATTTATATAAATGTTTGATGGAAAACAAGTTTTAACTATAACAAACAAAATTAAATCTTCAGATATTGGTGGTCTTAGTAAAGAACTTACTGATAGAATTGGTACAGGTAATTATGATACAAATAGAACTAAATATAATATTGAATTTATTCCATTATGTAGTACTAATTTAGCTAGTTCAACATATAAAACTCTATATAAAAATAATGTAGAATTTAACAAGAACAATAAAAATATCAATTTATTAAACGGATGCATAATAACGAGTGGACAAGAATTCTTTAAATCATTAGGAATGAAATTTGAAGATACAGGAAGAAAACATTTAACTGGAGAACATAAAGGAGAACCTATTAATAAAGTAGTTATTAATAATCCAAATGATATTCCAGAACAAGTATTAAATTATTTTAAATGTTCACATGAATTTTTAAGTAATTTAGTTGGAAAAGAAAATGTAGTCTACTCTGCTATTCATTTTGATGAAGATACTCCACATATGCATTTTTATTTTACTCCGGTAGTAAATGAAGTTCATAGAAAAGTATTTGAAACAGATAGTAATGGTCATCAAATATTAAAATCTTATATAGGAAAAGATGGAAAAGAAAAGTTAATACCTATTCAAAAGAAAGATGAAAATAAAAATTTATATTCAATAGAAAAAGGAAAATTTCTAAATTGTGATCAATTTTGGAAAGATAAAAGATTTAAAACATCATTTGCTAAAATACAAGATGATTATAATAAATTTATAACCTCTAAAGGTTTTAATCTTGATAGAGGTCAAATTGGAGGAAATAAATATCATCAAACAAAAGCAGAAAAATATTTAGAAGAACTGCAAGAAGAAAACAAACTAATGGAACTTGAATTAAATAAGAATAAAGCCCTAAATGAAGTTGAAATATCATATAAAGAGAAAATATCTAATGTAGATACAAATCCTCTTCTAAATCCTGAAAAAGGCAAAATAATTGGATATAAAGAAAAAGATATAAACAATCTATCTAAATACTCAAAAGAAATAACTAAAGATAATTTGAATAAATCAAAAATAATAGAACAAAATGAAATAAAATTAGAATCTAAACAGAAACAAATTGATAAATTAAATACTGAAATTAAAAATCTTAAATCAGGTAAAACATTAATAGAAAAAGATAAAATAATTGAAGATCAAAATTTAATTATTAAAGAAAAAGATGATACTATAAAATATCAAAACACAATAATTAGTTCATTAAGAAATGAATTAACTGAATTAAAAGAAAATATCGATACAATTATTAGTAATGTTAAAAATGTAGCAATAGATTTATATAAAGCACTAAAAAGAACGCTAGGATTTGATGTTGATAAAAATCAGAAATACGATTACTCTGCTTTTAAAGATTTAAGTAAAAAAGTTAATAAAAAATATGAACGAGATAAATCAGATGACTTTGAATTATGATATAATTATCTATGTAAACAACATTTCGGAAGGTGATTTATCATATGAAAAAAATTTTTAAATCTATTTGGATTTGGTTTTTATTACCAGTTATAGTGACTGTAGTTGGAGGAATAATAACTTCTAAACTACAGGATATCAACATATTAGAAGGAATACTATCTTTTTTAAAATGGATATTCAATAGTATCGTTTTTATACTTAATATTAATATTCCATTATGGGTATTGTTAATAGTAGGTATAATAATATTTGCTATTTTATTAATTATTGTTAAAATAAACGATGCTAGTAATATTAAAAAATGGTATGAAGATTATAATGATGATATTTATGAAGGTATTAGATATGCTTGGAATTACTCTGAGTTATATAATGAAATAACAATCAAAAACTTTAGACCAATATGTAACAAATGCAAAGGAGAATTAATTAAAAGAAGTTCCCATGGAAATTATTATTATGGAACTGCTCAAAATTATTGTCCAAACTGCGATAAAATACTAAAAACACCAAATTCTGAAGAAATTGATATTGCTAATGTATATGTACACAATAAATTAATAAAAATGCAAGAAGATGTAAAAAAACAGATTAATACCAAAAATAAAAAATAACGTTTCAAATTATTAAAAGATCAACTCTATTGTTGGTCTTTTTTCTTAATAAAAAATGATAAACAAGATAAATATTAAAAATTGATGGTAAAATATAGATGTATGTCGATATTTTACGGATAAGAAAAGGAGGAATGAAATGTCCGTAAGAAAACTTAAAGAAAACAAAATAACAAAAGATGGAAGATCATGGGTATTTATACAATATAATAAAGGTTTAGATGGTAAAAGGCATCAATATCAATCAAAAGCTTATATGACTGAAAATGAAGCATTACAAGCTGAAAAAGAATATTTAAATAAATATAAAGATGTTGAAGTAAATCCACATATGACATTTAAAGAAGCCTACACTATATATTATGAATATCAGAAAGATAAAATAAAAGATTCTACTCTTAAGACATATAGAGATAGAATCAAATATACGGGATTACTTGATAATGTAGAATTAGTAAACTTAGATTGGGATTTATATCAAAAATGGAGAGCACAAATTAATAAAACAAATCTCTGTGATAGATATAAAACAGATATTCAAAAATTTATAAAGCAAGTCATTAACTTTGCTGAAAAACAATGGGATTTTAATTTAAGAAAGTTTTATAACAAATTAGAACCTTTTAAAACTCCAGGAGCATTGAAGAAAGAAATGGATTTTTACGAACCTGAAGAATTCTTTAAATTTATTTCAGTAGTTGATGATTTAAGATATAAATGTTTCTTTGAATTATTATATTATTGTGAATTAAGAAGGTCTGAAGCAAGAGGATTACAATGGAAACATATAGACTTTAAAATAAACTTTTAACCGTTTCTCAACAAGTATTAAATCCCTCTAATTCTAACGCTAATACAGAATGGTATATTTCTAGTACTAAAATAGAAGCATCCAATAGAACAATTCCAATCGCAACTACTCTACTAAATGACTTAGCAGAACTTAAAAAATCAAATGAAAGAATAGTAAAATTCAAACAAACTTGGTTTGTACTTGGTGATGATGTTCCAATGGCTACAGGTAGAATGTACTTCTATAGAGATAAATATGCTGAAAAAGCTGGAGTAAGAAGAATTAGATTACACGACTTTAGACATTCATGTGCATCAGCCTTAATATCTGGCTCTGCTCCAATAACCGCTGTTTCTAACTTTTTAGGTCATTCTGAAACTACTGAAACACTAGAAACTTATACTCATATGTTTAAAAAAGATCTTGCAAATGTACCAAAATTCTTTGACACATTAGAAAAAGACTTTAATGAAAAGTCTCCAAATAAACTATATTAAACTTATACAAACCATAGGTTGTGATGGGTAGCTGATGGGTAGCGTTCTACCATATTTATAGAAAACCCTTATAAATCAAACAAAAAGTGGAGCCTTTCGGCTCCTTCAGGGGGTCATGTTTGCCGTATCTTACCACCACTGAATACCCAGTAATTATTAGGTATTTTTATATTTAATAATTACTAATTCGGTCTATTTTTATATATTTTTAAATAAAATGTCGTTTTTTTGCCGTACAAAATATTTAAAAATGTAGTTTACACTTTTCTTTCGTAAACTACATTAATTATAACATATTTTTTAATCTAGGTCATTTAATTTAGAAACGATATTATCTAAATCAGATTTAAAGAAATGACTATAAGTATTTAGAGTTTCATCAATTTTAGCATGTCCTAAATATCTAGCAACTAATGTTATGTTAGCACCTTTACTAATCAGTAATGAAGCGCAACTATGTCTGAAGTCGTGAAGCCTTATTTGTTTTACTTCGGCTTTCTTACAATTTCCATTTTTTCTAACTCTTAAAGCCCATTTACTCAAAGGTTCTTCATAACCGAGAACATACCATTCTTCTTTAAAACCATATGTTTTTTTCATTTCTTCTTTTAACTGCTTTAAATCATCCTCTAACACTTTCGCCATTGGAATAGTTCTTATACTACTTTTAGTTTTTGGTGAAGTTATTAAATAATCATTCTTATGCGTATGGTCTGGTACCAAATTCTGTTTTATTGATATTTCGTGTTTTTCAAAATCTACATACTTCCAAAGAAGTCCTAATAATTCGCCTCTTCTAGTTCCACAATAATATAATATTTCAAATGCTACTTTATATCTTAAATCATTTTCTACACTTATGAATTTCTTAAATTCATCATAAGTAAAGAATAGCATTTCTTCTTTTGGTGCTTCATTTGGGTCTTTAAATGGTACTATTTTAGGGTACACTTCATTAAAGTTAAAACCATACCACCTAGTAGCAAAATTAAGCAATATTTTCAAAAACTTTTGAGCATCATTTTTGGTTGTATCTTTAAGATTTAATTTCTGCATTTCCTTTCGCCACATACTATAACAATTAGAGTCGAACTTAGTTAATTTAACATTAATAATAATATCTAAATATCTTACTCGTTCACTATAAGTATATAGTGTAGTACTTTTAACTTTATCTTGCTGATATTCATAGTATTTGTCGTATAGATTTTTAAAGGTCATATCATTAGTAGCAACATTTCCATATTCCATTAAGAAAACCCTCTCTGCTTCTAGGGCTTCCTTTTTAGTCTTATACTTCTTTGAAGTATATTTCTTATTTTTCTTTGTTAAAGTATTATATCTTGTTTCAAATACCCAACATCTACCATCTTTGGTAGGTTGTTTCATCTTCCTAACACTCATTGATAACACCTAAATTCTTCATATTTAATTCTTTAGTTGCCATATCATACACATAGTTAATATCAATACCAAGATGTTCAAGTGCTATTTGTGTAGGTACTACTTTATGATTAGATATTGGTAATCGTTTACCCATTGCTTTTACTTTTTCTTCTATTTCTTGTCTTATAGTAATAGCACTGCAAGTAGAACAATTACATAATTCTTTAATTTCGTTAGTATCTAACCAAGGTTTAGATATAATACTATATAGTTTTTGATAACTCATATTACACCTCCTAAGTTTAAGTAATTGTATATTATAACTTGTTTTTTTATAAACGTACATTAAATAACAATTTGTTTGTAAGTTTGTAATCTTTATAAGAATGTATTACAAACTTACATAGTTTTTAGATTTATCTTTAACATATATTCTTTTAGATGTCTTTTTACCTTTTTGACTTGTTGTAGTAACTTTTGATATATAACCATACATTTTAAGTCGTGAGCCAAATAAATTCTTTTTTACTGCTTCTTGTGATATATCATCTTTGCAATAACGTTCATATTGTTTATATACTTCAGAAACAAGTTGATTTTCTATATTTGTGTCTTTTAAGAAACTTCTTACATTATCTGTTTCTAAATAGTAATCGTTCATTGTTTTATTTACAATCTCACTTTCAGTTAATTCATAATTATTTTTAATAATTTGGTTCATTCCTTGAATTGCATAGTTTAATATAGTTGATTTAGCATTTTCAGTACTCAATAGTTCTACCATATTTGGAATACGTTCTCCTTTGTCTAATTTCATTGAAAATTCCAATATTACTAGACGACGAGATAAACCACCAGATTTGTCATCAAATAATGGTAAGTTATTGCAACTAACTATTAAAGTACAAAAGAATTTTGCAGTTATTGGGTATGAATAAATTGGTCTAAATGTAATTGTTTCATTACTAGCGATAGACTTCATTCTTGAAGTCTTATCATACTTTAATATACTAAAATCAGCATCGTCGCTTATGTTAATAAGTTTTCCAACAAGATGGTTTAAATTTGTATCATCTTGAAGTCCACCAATATCTATATTTGATGATAGATTTTGACCAAAAAAGTTCCTCAACATACTTGTAAATGTTGATTTACCATTTGCACCACTTGGACCATAGAGATAGAATATTTTACAAGGTGTATTTTCAACTAAGAATATACTACCGATTAGTTCGATTAAAGAATTTTTCTTTTCATCATTATTAGAAGATATATCATTTAAAAATTTATTAACCATTTCATCGTTAGCATTATCATTATATTCTACATTTAAAGTAAAAGGCGCGAACATCGATTTATCTTTTGTAAATTCATATAAACCATCAGCATTTTTAATCAGTGTACCATTTTTTAATCTGAAACAAATACTATTTTCTGCCATAGGTGCACTTAAATTTAATTGATAAAGTAATTCTCGATATTGTTTACTCGTCAGTTTAAAATACTTATTTACAATCTTAATAATATCTTCATCACCAGTAATATATGTTTCATTTTCTTCATCATAAACGTATGTAACACCGTTAAAAGTAACTGCTCTTATCTGCTCAATTAAAGTATCTGCTGTTTCAATTAAGAAAGCATTTGTATCTCTTTTTCTTTGTTTCTCAAAAACAGACTCATTATTCTCTTTACTTTTCTTTATTTTTCCACTCATTATGCATCATCTCTTTCTTCAATAAGTATATTTTCTTTGCATAATTGAATATAATAATCTAAATCTAGTATAGTTTTATCAAACTTATCTAAATTATCATTAAATACATAATTATGCTCAAAACTTCTAGGTATTCTTATGTATTCATCATCTATACAATCGAATTCTATTTTATGCTTATAAATATAACCATAATTTTTATCTTTTGTAGCGAATACACGGCATACTTTCTGTTGTTCTATTAAATCGTCGTCATATTCCAAATAACAACCGTCAAAACTCTTTTTTCCATAAGATACAACAAGTTGAAACCTATCAATTTCGTTATTGTCATATGCTTCTTTTACAACATCTTCAACTGATTTATTATATACAAGACTTTCTACACGACATTTATCAATAATTGATAAACTGTTTGATACATATATATCACGATTTAGTTTTGGTTCATAATTTTTAAAGAAAGGACCTTTGCATTTCAAATTATCATTCTCATCTACAATAATATAATTATTTACGTTAATTTGGTACAAATCTTTAATTTTTAGTTCACTATAACCTAATTTAAATCGATGACAAAAATCATTTATTATTGGTTTTACTTTCTCATAATCATTATATTTAATAGTTATTGAGTCAGTATTCGTTTGTAATAATTTGCAATATTTTTGAAGTTCTAATACAAGTTGCGTTATAATTAATTGACCATTTATCGTAATTTCATTACAATTTTTAAAGTCTTCAAGAATATTGCCTCTATTTTTCATACAACCATAAGGCTTATTTAATATAAGTTTAAATGCATTAGATGTTTCAATATCAGTTTTTTTCAATTCTATCCTGTCATTGTATATTTTCTTATATTTATCTCGGTTAGTTATCGCTCTACTAAAATAATTATAGTTAATCATAATAGTAGGATAGAATGAACTAAAGTCTATTTGTAGTATATTATTATGTTCTGTAATATTTCTATAAGCTGAATGTATTCCACCAAAGCCATAAGTAGTAGGACAACCTAATAAATCATATTCATACTGACATTTAGAAAGTTCATCATATGGGACACCTTTGGTAAATTCATATTCAATATTTCCGTAAAATTCTAAAATTTCATTTGGAATAATATCTAAATTTAAATCTTCGCAATAGTCATATGTAAGTTCATCACTATATTTCTCATACCACTCACAATCTAATATTTTAATAGCAAGTTGGTTTTCATTAAGTCTGATACAGTCTTCATTTAAACCGAATTTTTCAATTATCTTAAATTTGGTTTGAAAGTAATCTTTCCTATATTGGTAAAAATATTTAGTTGCACTAATGTCATTTCTACAATATTCTATTACTATATTTAATTCTTCATCTGTTAATTTTCTTTTAATTTTAAAGTCTATTGGACATTCTTTAATATTAAGTCCTAAATTTGCCATAATCTTTTTTAACGATACTTGTTTTAAGTCTTGATATAAATCTAGGCTTTTATATAAATATTTATCGATATTAAATCGAATACTATTTTCGATTATTTGATTATTAATTTTATATGGGTTTTCGCCTTCAATAATTTTATGACATATCACATCGTCATATCTGTAATTATTAAAACCGACAAAATAGTAGTCGGAATGACTGCTAATAAAGTCAATAAGACTTTTGCAGTCATTCACGATTACGCTGTCTTGGTTATTGCAATTAAATACTACTAACCAGTCATATTTTAAGACTTCAAAATCAAAGAATATTAACCTACTATCTAGGTTGGTATTCATATGTTTTAACATCCTCATCATATACAATAGTGATTTTTGCAGTTTTTCCTTTAATTTCAGATAATCTTTCAAGATAATTATTATTATCAATATCATTCTTAGTTAAATCTGCTAGTCCAAAATAACTTAAAATGTTACGAATTCTTTGAACTCCTCTCTCAAATGCATCATCATTAAAATAAATACATTCAAGAATGAAGTCTCCTGTATAATCTCCGCTTTCAATAGTGCTTTTAATTCCAAAAAATTCCTTATCATTAGCATTTGTTGAACTATATACTTGGCTAATAATTACATCATAGGTACCGTCTTCTAAATCTCTAAAAGAACCATACCCATCATTTTGCAATTTAGAATTTAATAATTCTAATGCAATTTTACTTCTTTCTTTATCTGTCATCATACATCATTCCTTTCTTATCTGCTTTTATAAGCATTGACAGAAACTAGTCACATAACCACGCCGATTTTATTCATCTTCTTATTTTTAGGCCTATTTGTCAGAAGACAATAGTATTATCACATATATAGAGTAAAATGATTTAAAAACATATACGAGAATTTACGAGAATTTCTTGACACGAATTATATATTTACTTATAATAATTCAATGAGGCGATTATGTATGAATGATGTATTAAAAACTTTAAAATACAATAAGTACTTTATTCACTTTGATTTAAAAAATAATCAACCAATACTAACTTGCATTAATTACATTTCTGTAAACGAAAAAAAGCAAAATAAAGAAAATATATTTGCTTCTATTAATGATTTAGGTAGAAATATTTATAAGAATATACCTAATAATGTCCATTTTAATATTTCTTTAATATTAGAAAAAACATTAAAGAATAAGAGAGAATATAACAATAAAGAAATATTTTCTAATTTAAATGAATTAATACTTTTACCTAATATTAAAAAAGTATTAATAGAATGGTTTAATGAAAACGGCATACCTAATTTCTTTTATAGTGAAAATTATATTAACAAAAGTACTAAAATCAATTCTACAAAAGAAAATAGTGATTTAGAATATCTTAACATCGAAAATTTAAATATATTATTTGGAACTAATAGTTATAATGTTACAGACTTTTATAAATCTATTGATTATTTTTATCGATATGATATTAATTTGTTGCCACTAGTAAATCTAGCATTAATTGTATATTTTGCTTATACACTAAAAAACAGAATTGCTAATGTAAGGACTGATAGGTTAAACCAATTATTAAAACCATTTCCATATTTATTAAACGAATATGAAAATAAATATATAAAAAAACTATATTTAACTGACAGTGAAAAAGAAGCAAAACTCGAATTATTAGAAACGATTAATAACTATTTTAAATTATTAATATATTATTTCCAAAAATATTTAAATGAAGAAATAGAAATTACTAATAATACAGAAATAATATTTCCAGAAAATATTAATATTCCTACTTCTGAAGCCCCTTGGAAAGAACTTACTTTTATGACTACTAGATATGTATCATTAAATCCTTTTCTAACAGCTTTTGAATATTTATTACAAATACTACCGATTAAAAAATCTATAATGAGAGATTATTCTTGTGAAGAATGTGATAAAATGATAGCACATAATCAGCATCTTTGTTATGACTGCAAAATGAAATTATATGACGAAGTTATTAATAAATGTAAAAAGCAAAAAAATGAAGATAAGCAGAAAAAATATAAAGCTGAACGTAATAATCTTTTAGAAGACGAAAAAGCCTATACACCATTAATAGAAAAAATTCATTATGATAGAAAATACCAAAGAATTAAATATGCTCAAAAGTGTAAGAAAAACTAGATTACAAACTTACACTCTTTTTGGTATCTATAATAATAATTACTGATACCAATTTACAATAACATTATATATTAAAATTCCTCTTTTAACTCTCGCTTATACTTGTAATAACTACCTCTTGATATACCACAAATCTTTATAACCTCATCGTCACTATTAGTTCCGTTAAAGTCTTTACTATTTTTTCTAATAATCTCTTTACAAGAGATTTCTTTTTTAGTTATGTACTTTTTACCTTTAACTCTTCCAACTTGCTTTCCATTAAGTTTAGCAGTAAGTAAACCTTCGCTTGTTCTCTTATGAAGATAGTTAACTTCATCTTCGGCTTTTTGAAAGCCGAGTTTAATCTGTTCTTTGGCAAGAGCCATTAAATACTTCTTAACTGCTTCTAGTATAATATCTACATTAGTACCAGTCATTTGAATATCAATACTCATTGCTTTTTTATAGACATCAGTATTGATGTGATTGTCTTTTAAAAATTCAATATTAACACCAAGATTAAAAAGTTCTTCATATAAAGCATAACCCTCATCTGCATTTCTCGACATACGAGATACCTCATCAAAAACTAACAATACTTTATCATTATTAGATATATCTTTCTTGATTATATTAACCAATTTATCTAACTCTCTATTTCCTTTAAGAGTCGTACCAGTATAAGTCTCTTTTACTATGTAAGCATTTGGGTACTTATCTAAGATATTTCTAATCTGTCTTTCTAAATTTTGCCTTTTAGTGCTAACTCTAACTGCACCATAGATTTTTAACATATAAATTCACTCCTTATTTAGTATAAAATAAGCCAACCTTTATTTAAACATTTCAGTTTTTTACTCATTTTTACCTGTTTCTGCCAATTTTAACACTTTTGACATAATGGTTATTTTAATACAAGAAAATAAAGAAGTACATAGCCTAATTTTTAGTATTATTTACTTTATTAGATATTTCAGCAAATTTATTTGCTAGTTCATCTTTCATAAGTCTTTTTGCTTCATCAGATGTTATTCCTAATCTCTCACATTCTAAATTAAACATAAATTCAATATAATCATTTGGCCGGATGTAGTAATTACCACCTAATAATATACCTTTCAAAATTCCTTTTTTAATGTAAGTCCTTAAACTTGCAGTGCTTAGTGTAGTGATATGACTTATTTCTTTCAGTCTGATAAGTTCAGTATTCATATATAAATTCCTCCTAATTGTTAAAAGTCATACAAAATCATACAAAATCGTTAAATATCGTACAAAATCGTTAACTTTCGTTATCTATATATAAGTTTGGAGCAAAATTAAAGATAGCGTCGTGCTATCTTCATTACTTATCTATTATTTTCAATCTAACAATATCTTTATTATCTAATAGTCCAAGTTCAATTGATTTTATTTTAGCCATAGTATCAATTCCTTTATCTACTTATCAGTTAATATCATTAAATCAGCAATTTCTTTTAATTCATTATAGTGGTCGTTATTCATTAGTTCTTTATTAGTAGAACAACAAGATATTATCACTAGTGTTTTATTCTCACTTTTTACTAATTCTTTTAACTTTAATAACTCTTCTTTGTTTATTTCTAATTGTTCCAAATAATCAACTAATATCACATTATAATCATTTATACATTTCTTTATAAAATCAATACTATCTACTTCACTAAAGACTTTTATACTATCATTTATCTTGATATGACTATTCTTTTCCAAGTTAATATAACATGAATTATCATAGTTATTAAGTAATGATACTCCTAAACTTGATTTATAACTTCCTGCTTTACCATATATTACTATTAAATTATTCTTTTCTAACATACTATCAATTCCTTTCTTGGTTATATATTATACACTATAATTACTTTATTTCTTCAATAATAGTAGGTTTGTCTTGTATAACTTTTAACTTATACTTATTTTCTAATATAGATTTAATCTTATCTAAATCATAACTATCACTATCTAATTGTGCTAGTGTATCAACAGCAGCATAACACGATAGCTTAAAATCTTCATCCCATATAGCATCCATTTCAAATGCAGTAGAAATATAGTAGGCAACAAACTCATTAACTATCTCATTAGTAATATAATTTGTTATCTTATCATCAAAAGGACCAACAATACTATCAAATTCCTCATCAGTAAGTCTCTTTAAATCTTTACTTCTTCTTATCATTAGTAGTTCCTCCATTATCAAGTTTGATTAGTATTATATAATACTTGAAAGAAAAAGGACATATCTTTTAATAATATGTCTATAATTTTGTCACATTTAAAATATGAACTTCTTGACCTTGATACTTATTTATAATAAGTTGTTTAGCATTATATTCACTATTAGCAGTAACTGTCTCTATTGTTGTTGTACTTGACGAATTACCAACATAATACTTAATCTCATAACTGTTCACGATATTACACCTCCTTTAAATCTATTCATCTTCATTTAATACGGAAATTATTAAGTTAAATGCTTTATCAACATTTTCATTAGTAGATAAATCTATCTCTCCAACTTCCTTATTAAATAAGTCTTTCTTATAGAACTCATGCTTTTCTTTTTCTTCTTTTGGACTATACCATTTTAAATAACTCACTTTTACTAAAAGTGGATTATTATATTTATTTTCGTTTGTAATATCTTCATGAACATTGTAAAAATCTAAACTTATTCTGTCGTAGTCTTTGTCATACATAACAAAATGTAACATACCTGGTTCTTTTCTCACCGGACTTAAAGGTACACTTAGGCCATATTCTTTAAATTTTGGAAGTAGTTTTGTAATAATATCAAATTCATAACCTTGGTCCATACTTTTATATTTAGGACCAGATATATTTTTCCATTCACTTAAATGTCCATAAGACTTTATAATACTTAAAAATGAAATAATAGTTAAAATCAAAAATATAACTTCTCCACTAATTAAAAATAAAATAAAGAATATAATAAATGCTATAATTGTGAGACTATATTGTCTTTTGTTTGATTTGTTCTGTTTAATATTTTTCTTTAAATATTTTTGGTTTTGTTGTTTTTTAATATCTTCATTATCATTATTCATATTCCACCTCCAAAAACATAGTTATGTTTTACATAACCATTATAGCAGAATATTGAAATTTACACAATAAAAGAGAGCTAATTTCACTCTCATATTGTTATTTATCTTTATTTTGGTTCTTATAAAAGTCTAATCTGCTTGGAACTTCATCTTCAGTATGTCTCTCTTTAAGCAATTCCCAAGGCTCTTTATTTAGTATAGTAGATACTAAATCTAAATTTTCTAATGTGAAGTTGTATCTTCCATTTTCTAAATTACAATAGTGTTTCTCGTTAATTTCCATTAACTCACTCATTTTTTCTTGTGTGAAACCTCTTATAATTCTATAATATTTAACATTATTTCTTAATATTTCATTTGAAGATAGTTGATTCAAAGTATCACCTCGTTTTACATTACCATTTTATATTATTATCAATAATCAAATAACTATGTAAAACACAACCATCTAGTATATAGTAAACTCTAAATAGTCCCATTTTAACCACATTTAACCAAAGTTATTAAACTAGTATAAATATATTACTTTTATAAAACTAATCTCCAAAGTGTCTCAAATTAACTCTCATCTTTAAATGGAAAAGGTTTAAATTCTTCACTAGGTTGTCTATCAATGATTTGTTTTAATATCTTTCGTTCACTCATTGGTCTTAACTTATAAGTAATAATCTTACTTAATTCTTTCTTACATCTAGGATAGTTATTAAAGTAGTAGTTCATAACGATATCAATATCATCAACATATAGAGTATTACCTCTATAATGTTTATAGTCTTTTAATTCTTTATTTAATGATTTAGTATCATATCTATAAAGTAGTATATTAATCTTTAAGAATATATAATACAAATCTAAATGTTTTTTTAGTAAAGAGTCTAACATATCTTCGTTCACATAACTTTCTTCTTTATAGGTATTAATATATTGTTTATATTCATCATCATTTAATAAATTTTCCATTAACTTGTTACTAGGATTAATCATCTTCATCTTCAACCTCATCTCTAAAAGAATTAATCAATTCACTTTCTATATAATCAATTACTTCCATATCATCATTAACATATAAGTTTAAAATTATCTTTCTATTCTTATTGAAAATAGTATTACCAATGCTCTGAACATTCTTATATGATACTATACATTGTTTTATTCCACCAATGAAATTATTGTCATAGTTATTTTGAAGTCTATATTTAGATAAATTATCTAATATAAATATATCTTTTATAAGGTATTTATTCTTAATACTACTCATTGAAAAATTAGTAGAGAATATTACATTTATACTATCTTTAACACCTGTACTATCAGCAAATCTATTAAAGTAAATACTTTTATTTTCTTTATATTCATTTTTAATACCTTCAAGTAGAGTTTTATAATTCACTTCTTTTTCTTTTAAATTAGTAAAGATATTTTTCTTTTCTCTAAACTTTCCTTGATAGAACTTCTTTAATGTATATATATCATTAACAGTAAAATTTTTAATCAATTCATAAATAGTAGAATAGTTTTGCATAAGTTTAGATTTATCTTGTGATATAAATAGTATCTTACAATTCTTATTATTCTCATAGTGTTTTGAGTAATAATTATTTATCAAACAAAGTAAGAGTCTATTCTTAAAATCATATCTAAACTCAAAGTTAATTAAATCTAACATTTGTATCTTCCTTTCTTCAAATCTTTTTATCTATTAATTCATCTATCATCTCTCTAATACAATTAGTCTTTTCTAATACCAGTTTAAGACTATTAACATTAGATATTTCAATTTCTCTTAATAAGTCATTTATAGAAAGTAATTGTTTAGATATCTTTTCATCTTTCATTTTCCTACACCTCCTAGTTTGGATAAATATAGTACCATAAGTTTTAAAAATCGAACATAACTTAATTAAAATTTTATCACAAAGGTTACATTTTACTTAAAAACAAGATATAATATGCATTTGTATTTTAAGGTAAGGTTGATAGTATGGCTAATATATTCAGAGTAGTAAAAGATAAAAACTATACGATAGTTAATAATGGTTATTTGAAAAATAAAAATCTTAGAGTAGATAGTATAGGTTTACTTACTATTATACTATCACTACCACCAACTTTTAAAATAACAATGAAAAGTCTTATTAGTATTACTAATGAAAAAGCAAATTATCGAAGTATTAAGATGATGTTAGATAATTTAAGAGATAATGGCTATTTAGAAACTACTAAATTACAAGATGAAAAAGGACACTTTTACTTTGATTATATATTCTTTGAAAACAACTCATTAAACCCACTATATAAAAATTATATAGTGGACAGTGCTAATCAAAGCATTACAAACATTGACAATTCTAACTCTCCACCACTAAATAATTCACCATTGGTGGAAAACTGCATAGATAATATAAATACTAATAATATTAAGATAAATATAGATAAAAACAAACTCAATTTATGCTTTCTAACTGAATATTTAATTGATTGGAACTTCATTAAGTTAAATGATATAAACTTATTTGGCTACGACAACTTCTTAAGTAATTTACTTGCAGAAAAGAAATATACTTATGATGAGATAATGAAAGTAACTGCTTATGTTGTAACTAAAATCAAGCATAATAATTATTTAGATGAAAACAAACAACCTATAAATAACTTACTATCATATTTTAAAACATCTTGTTTGAATAACTTAGGTAAAGATGAAAAGATAGAAGAATGGTTAAAAGAAGTAGGAATGCTATAAAAGCATTCCCACATTTATTTTGGAATATCTCTATTAAACGAAAAATCAAATCTAATATAAATTATTAAGAATTAGTAAAAGTTTCCCAGAATTAAAATAAAGTATACTTCTGTTTCAATTTACTTAGTTTAATTATTCGTTTATGTATTTTATATCTAATATCAAAGTTTGTACTAACCAGTTCCTTAAAACTAACATAGCCTAACTCGCCATCAGTAATTTTGCAATAGCCAAACATTATAAAGTCACCATATTCAATACTGCCTTCAGTTATTAACCAGTATATATTTTGGTTTGGAATATAAAATTCTAATATTACTCTATGGTCCTTTTTATCTTCTTGTGAATATAACGGAAATTTCTTAAATATTCTATTTAGGTCAGTTATAGTTAATTCTCTAATACTACCCATAATAAAACCACCTTTCATTATGGTGGCTTATTATATCTTATTTTTTATAGATTTAACATATCTCCTAAATAAAGTTACTAATCTTTTAGCTTTTCTTGTAACTCTCTTAATTTATCTTCTGGTAACAACAATATACCATTTAATAAGTTTCTATATTCACTATTTAAAGGTTCAAAACTATTTATAGTTTGAATTGCTTTAGTAGATGTTTCTATAATTGAACGAATATCTTTGTTAATATTACACATTGATGTAACTAATTCTGCAAGGTCATTAGTTTCTAAATTACTCTTACTAAATATTATTTCCTTTATATTATTATTATATTCGATTAATGCAGGTACTTGTGCTAATTGTAATTCAGTAACAATTATTACCATTTCTTTTAGTCTTCCATTTAAATCAGTCATAAACTTATCTACAAATGATGGTTTATTTGCTTTACCAGCAACATAGTCATAAAATTCTTGTAGTTCTTCTATACTTATTCCTATGTTTAAATCTTTAACATCCTTTTCAGTCATATTTTTAACTCCTCTCATAATAAATATATAAATTAGTTTCATTTTTCTATATTATGAATAAACTATAATTTGCTTTAATTTGGAGTCTGTAGTTAAACGAAAAGTCATAAGACTATAACTTTTATTAGTTTAATTAAAACCTTTCTCAAAATTAAAAGAAGTATAAAATTGCTTTAAAATATGTAAATCAAAATAATAAAAACGACATAGAATTTCAAAAATGCCGTTTTTTTGCCGTTTATTTTAGATATATTTTCAAATTAAAATCTCGGAAACCTTTATAAATACTAATAAAAATGAGAGTAACATTGAATTTGTTACTCTCTTCAGGGGGTTTCGGTAAGTATATCTACACAAAAAACAGTAGATTATACTTCATGATAAATAGTAAAAGCTACCTATCATGTAACTTAATAATAACTAAAAAATGCTAAGATGTCAATTTTATTTCCGAAACTTTCCACTTCTTTACACTTAACTATGTATAATTGATTCAATAATCTTTTTCTTTAATTGTTTTTCTTCTTCTGTCTTTTTTAATAAATACTGATAAGAATCTTCTCTTGCTCTTAAAAGGATAGAATAATCATTCTTTATATTAGCTATTTTAAAAGACATATCACCACTTTGTTTAGTACCAAATAAATCACCATGACCCCTTAGTTTAAAGTCTTCTTCACTTATTTCAAACCCATCAGTAGTCTTTTCCATAATACGAAGTCTTTCCGTATCCTGATTACTTATTAAAACACAATGTGACTGTAAATCATTTCTTCCTACTCTTCCTCTTAACTGATGAAGAGTTGAAAGTCCAAATCTATTAGCATCAAAAATAACCATCATAGTAGCATTAGGAACATCTACTCCTACTTCAATAACAGTTGTACTAATTAGTATTTGACACTTATTAAGAAGAAAGTCATTCATAACTTTATCTTTAGCTGCTGTAGCCATCTTACCATGAACTAGTCCTATCTTATATTTACTACCAAAAGCGACTGTTAATTTATCTTTAAGTTCATTAACATTAGTTAAATCACTATTTTCACTTTCTTCTATCAAAGGTGCTATTACATATATCTGATGATCTTGTTTCAATTCTTCATACATCATAGCTAAAACATCTTTCATCTCAGCCTCATTCTTTAGCACTGTATGAATCTTTTTTCTACCCTTTGGTCTTGTCTTAATAGTAGATACATCCATATCACCAAAGATTGTTAAAGCATAAGTTCTTGGTATGGGAGTAGCACTCATATATAAGGTATCTGGTTTCTTACCTTTATTTTCTAAATTAGCTCGTTGATTAACTCCAAATCTATGTTGTTCATCAGTAATAACTAATCCTAGATTGTTATACTCTACCTCTTCTTGAATTAAAGAATGAGTTCCAATAATAACATCTATATCATTATTAGCAAGGCTTGTTAAAATCTTATCTTTATCCCTCTTACTAGTTGATCCTGTTAATAAGGCAATATTTATATCAGTATCTTTAAAGATTTCTTTCATATTATTATAATGCTGGGTAGCAAGTATTTCAGTAGGTGCCATTAAAGCACTCTGATAGCCTGCTAGATAGTTAGCATAGATAGCAAGAAAAGAAACAATTGTCTTACCACTACCAACATCACCTTGTAATAACCTATTCATTTTCCCCTCACTAGTTAGGTCCTTTACAATATCAGAAACTGCTTTTTCCTGATCAGTTGTAAGTTCAAAAGGAAGTGTTTTAATAAAATCTTCTACTTTCTTAGTATCTATTTCTTTTTTTATACCAGAATTTTTATTCTTATTTTCCATTTTTAAATAGTTAATCTTAAACATAAAAGAAAATAACTCTTCATACTTAAGTCTATTCTTCGCTTCCTCTAACTTTTCAAGAGAAGGTGGATTATGTACTATATTTAAAGCGGTTCTTTTATTAACAAAGTTATACTTTTCTTGATACTCTAAAGGGATAAAATCTGTTATTTCTTTATAATTACCTAGTAAAGCCATATTTATATAAGTAGACATATTCTTATTAGTAAGACCACTAGTTAAATGATAAACTGGTTCTATCTTAATCTTCGCAGATAACGTTTCTAACTTTATATCGGATGCTGTAATAACATTCTTTCTTTTATCAAATTTACCTATTACTGTAACACCAGTACCTACTGCTAAATGGCTCTTTAGAAAGGCTCTATTAAATATAGATATACCAACTACGCCTGATGAAGTAACTAATCTAAAGTTCATTTTATTAAGTCCTGCTTTAAACCTAACTAAGATTGGACTACTTTCTATTCTTCCATCTATAATAATATGATCACCATCAACTGTATCAGTAAGTGATCCTCTTTTCAAAAT
>CAKPPW010000006.1 GCA_934177995.1 uncultured Bacilli bacterium | reverse complement strand
TAAATTGGTGTGCCTTAAAATGAATATTTATAATTAATTTATTGATTTTTCTAGTTAATGTGATGAAACTTAAAAAATTATAGTTTTACCTAATAGTTTTTTAGAAAAAACCGAAACTCAAATTCTTTTTTTGCTTGTAAATAGGTCTTTTTCTTAGTATAATAAAGTTGTTGTGAGGTGATAATTAATGGAAGAGACACGTAGTGGAGCAAGAGAGATGGCTATGAGGATTCTTTATCAAGTATCTGTCTTTGAAAAAGCAAAAGCTAGTTATGATTTAGATGAAATGTTTATGGATATTGAAGGACGTAATAAAGAGTTTATTGAAAATATTGTAAATGAAGTAATCCTTAAAAAAGAAGAATTAGATAAAAAAGCTAATAAATATTTAATTAACTGGGAAATAAATAGATTAAATATGGTAGATCAAGCAATTTTTGAAATAGCTATTTATGAACTTATCTATACAGATACACCAAAGAAAGTAGTAATTGGTGAAGCAATAAATTTATCTAAGAAATATAGTGAAGAATCAGTTGTGAAGATGTTAAATGGTGTTTTAGATAAGATATATCATGAAGAGGATAAAGATGCAGAATGAGTATTTAACAGTTACTCAGTTAACTAGATATATTAAATATAAAATAGATAATGATATTAATTTACAAGAAGTTTATTTAAAAGGGGAAATATCTAATTTTAAGGCTCATACTAGAGGGCATTTTTATTTTACCATTAAAGATGAAGGTAGCAGAATTAATGCTGTTATGTTTGCAAGTAGTGCAAGAAGTGTTAAATTTAGCCCAGAAGATGGAATGAAGATACTAGTTAAAGGTAAAATATCAGTTTATGAAGCAACGGGTGGTTATCAAATCTATGTAAATGAGATGCATGATGATGGAGTAGGAAACTTATATGTGGCTTTTGAACAATTAAAGAAGAAACTTGCTAATGAAGGGTTATTTTTAGAAAGTCATAAGAAAAAAATACCTAGAATACCAGAAAGGGTAGGAGTAATAACTGCCTCTACTGGAGCAGCTATTAGGGATATTATTTCTACTATTAATAGAAGATTCCCATTAGTAGAAGTTGTTTTGTTCCCAGCTCTTGTCCAAGGTGAGAATGCTAAAGAAGATATTGTAAGACAAATAAAAAGAGCGGAAGAGTATAATCTAGATGTTTTAATAGTAGGTAGAGGTGGTGGCTCTATCGAAGACTTATGGGCTTTTAATGAAGAGATAGTAGCAAGAGCAATATATGACTGTTCTATCCCCGTTATTAGTGCTGTAGGTCATGAGATAGATTTTACTATAGCAGATTTTGTAGCAGATCTTAGAGCACCAACACCTACAGGAGCTGCAGAGCTTGCTGTACCTAATAAAGCTGATGTAATTAACTATATTGACCAGTTAAAGCTTCGTAGTGTTAAAAATATTAATACTATTCTTGAATTAAAAAAGAAAAGATTATTAAAAGTAAAAGATAGTTATATTTTGAATAATCCAATCGATTTATATGCTAGTAAGACCATGAAGTTAGATTATTTAGAAGATAGACTTGTTACTAGCTACAAAAACTTATTAGATAGAAAAAAAGCTAGATTAAATTTAGTACTAACTAAAAGATGTTTTAGCAAGCCACAAGGTATTCTTGATAAGAAAAAGCATGATTATCTTCTTTTGATAAATAAACTAGATGCTCTTAGTCCTTTAAAGACTTTAGATAGAGGTTATAGTATTATTAAACATAATAATAAAACTA
This sequence comes from uncultured Bacilli bacterium, assembly GCA_934177995.1. Classification (GTDB taxonomy): domain Bacteria; phylum Bacillota_I; class Bacilli_A; order RF39; family UBA660; genus Onthousia. Next base: position 56,815 of record CAKPPW010000006.1, on the reverse strand, counting down.
TTGGAAGTGTGAAAGACTTAAAAAGTAGTGATAAGATAGAAATTGAATTAAAAGATGGTAGTATTGAAGCTACTATTATATAAGAGGTGAAAAGATGGAAAAGAAAGAAAAAAAGTTTGAAGAGAAAATGAGTGAATTAGAAGTACTTGTTAAATCTTTAGAAAACGGTGATATCGCTTTAGATGATGCTATAAAAAGTTTTACAGAAGCAATGAATCTTGCAAAAGACTGTGATAAAGAATTAAAAGATGCAGAAAAAGCTCTTACAGAAATAGTAAGTGAAGATGGCACTTTAAAAGAATTTAAGGGTGAAGTTAGTGAATAAATTAGTAATACATGGGATTTATAAACACTTTAAGGGTGACTATTATTTAGTAGAAGATATAGCTCTTGACTCAGAAACTCATAAGGAGATGGTAGTATATCGTAAATTATATGATGACTGTTCATTATGGGTAGACCTATAGAAATGTTCTTAAGTGAAGTTGATCATATTAAATATCCCAATGTGGAACAAAAATATAGATTTGAGTTAGTGGATGTTAAAAGTGTTAAAGATAAATTTAAAGCATAATTAGAAAATACTCTTTGGGGAGTGTTTTTATTTTTACTAAAGTATTTGCTAATTAAACTGTCTATGCTAAAATTAAACTAAGAGTTAACAAAAAAACTGCCTAAGCAGTTTCTCAAATAAATGAGTATTTAGGGTAAAACCTTTATTTTAACTCTCTATGTCATCTTAAATGGTATTAAGACAAGTACATAGTAACATACATATAGAAGGAGTGTCAAGAGAAAATGAAAAATTACAATATTGGATTGGATATCGGAACAACATCAGTTGGTTGGGCAGTAGTTGAAACTGATAATCAAAAAGTAATGCGAAAAGGCAATAAAGCACTTTGGGGAGTTAGATTGTTTGAAGAAGCAACAACGGCAGAATCAAGAAGAATGCAAAGAAGTATTAGAAGAAGATATGATAGAAGACGTGAAAGAATAAAATTACTTCAGGAAGAATTTAGTGAAGAAATAAATAAAGTTGATAAAAATTTCTTTCAAAAATTAAAAGAATCAAAATATGTTGAGAATGATAAAATAAATAAAAAAATAGTTTTAACGAAAGAAGAAAAGAAAGAATTAAAAGATTACCAAAATAAATACAAAACTATATATCATTTAAGAGATGAATTAATAAATAATCCTGAAAAGAAAGATATTAGACTTGTATATCTTGCAATTCATCATATTATAAAATATAGAGGTAACTTCTTGTACCAAAATGCCAACTTTAATATAGATAATTTAGATATAAAAGATAAGTTAAATGAGTTATTTTCAATACTTTCAAATAATATTCAAGAGTTAGAGATACCAGAGGATTATACTGGTATAATTGATTTTGATGAACTTGAAGCAGACTTATTAAAAGATACTAAAAATGATGTTAAGGCTTTATTAATAGATAATTTAACTGAACTAACAAATAAAAGTTTTGCAACAGAATTTGGTAAATTAATGGTTGGTAATAAAGGTAATATTAATAAATTATTAATGTTAGAAACCGATAATAAAATTGAAATCAGCTTTAGTGGTACTGACTATGATGATAAATATGAAGAATATCAGGATGCTTTAGGAGAAAATATAGAAATATTAGATGTTTTAAAACAAATATATGATTGTATTTTCTTAAAAAAGATTTTTAAAGGAAATAAAAATACAAGTATTTCTAGTCTGATGGTAAGAAATTTTGAGCAACATAAGAAAGATCTAAGTTTCTTAAAAGAACTATTTAAAGATAATCGTGAACTATACAATAAAATATTTAGAACTAAAAAAGATTTATGTTTATATGAAAAGTATATTACTAATAATATAGATTGTGATGAGTTTAGAAAAGAAATTAACAAGTTACTAGAGTCACTATTTAGTAGTGAAAATCTAAAACAAGATTTGTTAGATGAATACAACTTAGAAGTAAAAGAAAGAATTGAAAATGGTACTTTTCTTCCTAGAATAACAACTACAGATAATGGTAAGTATCCATATCAGCTAAATAAATCAGAATTAATTAAAATAATAGAAAATCAAGGAAAATATTATCCATTCTTATTAAATAAATTAAAAGATAATAAAACATATAAAATAGTTAAACTATTAGAATTTAGAATCCCTTATTATGTTGGACCATTAGTTTCTGAAAAAAGAAGTGAAAATTCATGGTTAGAAAGAAAAATTAATAATGTTAAGATAACTCCATATAATTTTGATGATGTAGTAGATAAAGAAAAAACAGCAGAAAAGTTTATTAAAAGAATGATTTCTCATTGTACATATTTATTAAATGAATATGCTCTTGCTAATAACTCAATTTTATATTCTGAGTTTAAAGTTATGAATGAATTAAAGCAAATAAGAGTAAATGACAGAAAGTTAGAATTAAAATTTCAACAGCAAATATTAGAAGACTTTTTTAAGAAAATATCAGGTACAATTACGGAAAGAAAGTTTAAAAACTATTTAATTTCAATTGGTGAATATAGTATGGAAGGTGGCAATTTTAGAATAACTGGATATTCTGCCGATGGTAAGTTTGCTAATAATATGCAATCCTATGTAGATTTCTTTGGAGAAAATGGAATATTTGCTGGTACTGATTATGATCTTGAAAATGCAGAAGAAATAATAGAATGGATTACAATATTTGAAGATAAAGATATTTTAGAAAAGAAAGTTAGAGATAATTATAGTAAGTTAAATGAGAATCAAATAAAAAAAGTTTTAGCAAAGAAATATTCAGGTTGGGGAAGTCTATCTAAAAAACTTTTAAAAACTAAATATTATAAAGATAAAGATACAGAATTATATAAATCAATATTAGATTTAATGTATGAAACAGATAAGAATTTTATGCAAATAATAAATGATGATAAATATAATTTTCAAGAAATGATTAAGGAGTTTAATAATAAAGAAGAAAATAAGAAATTAAACTATTCAATAGTTGAAGAATTAGCCACATCTCCTGCAACAAAAAGGGGTATATATCAAGCTCTAAAGGTTGTAGAAGAGTTAGTTGATTATATTGGATATGAACCAAAGAATATTTCCATTGAAATGGCAAGAAGTGAAGAAGAAAAAGTAAGAAAAGATTCAAGAAAAGACTACATTAATAATTTATATAAAGGATGTAAAGATTCTATAGAAAATTATAAAAAATTAAAACATGAACTTGATAGTCACGAGATAACAAGCCAAAGATTATTCTTATACTTTATACAAGAAGGCAAATGTCTATATACTGGAACTCCATTAAATATAGAAGATATAGAAAACCAGTCTTTATATGAAATAGATCATATTATTCCAAGATCATTAATAAAGGATGATTCAATTGATAATAAAGCATTAGTATTAAAAGAATGTAATCAAGATAAAAAAGCAAGTTACGTTTTACCTTCAAAATTTAGAAATTCTAAGCAAAAAATTTGGTGGAAGCATTTAAAAGATAATGGTCTAATGTCAGCAAAGAAATTCCATAATTTAATAAGAGAAAAATTCAATGAAGAAGATATTAATAGATTTATCAATAGACAATTAGTAGAAACAAGACAAATTACAAAACATGTGGCTAATATTTTAAAGAATCTGCATAAAGATACTAATGTCATTTATTTAAAAGCTGATTTATCACACAATTATCGTGAAAAATATGACTTATTTAAATTTAGAGATATAAATGATTATCATCATGCACATGATGCTTATCTTGCAGCAGTATTAGGTGAATATAAAGAAAAATTTATGAAAAGAAAAATAAATTTTGATATGGTAAAAGAACTTAATAATAAAATTGTTGAAATGGCTGAAGGAAAAAGAAGAAATCTAAGATTTGGGTATGTAATTAATAGTTTAGATGAAAATTTAAATGATATAGTTCTAAAAATTTCAGAAAACTTAGTTGATAACGAAACAGGTGAAGTATTATTCGATGCTCATGAATTTAATAAAAGAGTAGAAGATACTTTGTATAGAAATGATATTTTGATTAGTAAAAAGGTTGAATTTAGAAGTGGAGAATTTTACAATCAAACGAAAAATAAAAAAGGTGGTACCGGTGTTCCATTAAAAGCAACAATGCCAACAGAGTTATATGGTGCATATACAAGTTTAAATCCTGCTTACGCTGTACTTATAAAAATAAATAAAAAAGGAAAAGAAAGTCAAAGATTAGTTGGCTTTCCTATATATTTAATAAATAAATCGGAAGATATAATTAATAATTATTATAAAAAGCTACTAAATTTATCTAATAATGATTCATTTGAACTAGGCAAAAAACATATTCCATTTTATTCAATAATAAGTTGGAATAATCAAATCGGCTCATTAGTAGGAGCTTCTGAGACAGTTGAAGTTTGTAATCAAATTGAATTTAATCTTGATAAAAGTTTTATGAAGACCCATAAATATACATTAAAGAAAGTATATGATAAGAAATATACTAAGGATGTTGCTAATTATGAACATAATTTAGATGAGATAATTACATACATTGTTGATAAAATGGAAAGTAAATATCATCTATATAGTAATTTAATTAGTGATTTAAAAGATATGGTTAATTATAGAAATTATGAAATTTATGATATAGAAACAAAAGAAAATATTATAAAACAACTATTTAATTTATTAAAATTTAATAGTACAAATGCTAATTTTAAATTTTTAAATCAAAAGTATTCTTCAGCCTTTGGAAAAAAGCATCACAGGATAATTGAACATGCAACAATTATCTCAAAATCAGTTACAGGAATAAGAGAGTCAAAATATGAGTTTTAGGACAGTTGTTATTACAAGACAGTCTAAAATTACTTATAAAAATAGATTTCTTGTAGTAAAACAAGAAAATGATGAAAAATATATTCATTTATCAGAAATAGATACAATAATAGTAGATTCTATATCGGTGTCTATTTCTGCATATCTTTTAAAAGAACTTGCAGATAGTAAAATAAACATAATTTTTTGTGATGAAAAGCATAATCCATTTGGTGAAGTTATTCCATATTACTCAAAACATAATACTAGTAAAATGATTAAAGAACAAATTAAATGGAAAGCTTCTGATAAAGATAAAATATGGGCAGAGATAGTAAAAAACAAAATTATGAATCAAGCTTTGTTGCTTAAAAAAACTAAATCATCAAAATATAAATTAATTTTAAGTTACATTGATGAAGTAGTTGATGGAGATAAAACAAATAGAGAAGGGCATGCTACTAAAGTTTATTTTAATTCATTATTTGGAAATGATTTTGCTAGGAATTCAGATGATGCTATAAATGCAGCACTAAACTATGGATATGCAATTTTGCTTTCAACAATTAATAAAGAAATTATTAATAATGGATATTTAACCCAACTTGGAATTCATCACAAAAATGAATTTAATGAGTTTAATTTAACTTGCGATTTAATGGAACCATTTAGAATAGTAATTGATAATTTTGTCTATTATAATCAAGAAAGAAAACTTGATGCAGAATATAAACTTGATATTGTAAATATTTTGAATGGAACTTTTAAATATCAAGGTAAAAATTATACGTTGAAAGATATTATAAAAATGTTTGTAAAGAATACTTTGGAATCAATAAATAATTTAGATAATTATAAGGAATTTGTATATCATGAGGGATAGAGTTATGAGAACTATTGTATTTTTTGATCTTCCAAATGTGTATTCTAAAGATAAGAGAGCATATCTGATGTTTAGAAAATTTTTAATTAATGAAGGTTTTATAATGATGCAAGAATCGGTGTACTCAAAAATTGTTTTAAATTCTCAACAAACAAATGCTTTAGTTGAAAGAATAAGAAAGAAAGCACCTAAAAAAGGTATAATACAAGTAATGAATATAACAGAAAATCAATACGTTCAAATAGAATTTATTACAGGAAGTAGTAATAGTAAAATAATAAATAGTGAAGAAAGATTAATAGTATTATGAAAATAAAAATAGACTTTATTGATTCAATAATAGATTTTGATAATTCAAATGTATATTCGTTTGAGATACATAATAAGAAATATTTATATAGAATTTCCTCATTGTTTTATAGCATTAGTAATGGTGATTTACCAGAAGAAGTTCAATGCTTTGACAAGGATAATAATGAATTAAAAATAAGCAGTAAAATAAGGTTCTTTTCTGAATATTTTGACTTTGGCTTTGATTCTAAAAAATATTCAACTGATATTACTAAATATATTTTATCTAATATAGAACAATATGATAGTGAGAATATTTTAAGAACATTCTCTAAATTATGTAAGTTGATAGATAAAGAATTACAAAAAACAGATTTATCAATATCAGTTTCTACCGATGAAGGAATTGATAATGTAATTAAAATGTTTAAACTAAAAGTAAATCAAAAAGATGATTTACTAGATAATTTACTGTTAATAATTGATTTGGAAGTTGCATTGAATTCTAATAAAGTATTATGTTTTATGAATTTGAAACAATTTTTAACTAAAGAGGAAGTTGTTGAGTTTTATAAATATGCAACCTATAATTCAATAAAAATAATAATGATAGAATCTTCTAAATATGATTATTTTGATGACTATGAAAAAGTTATAATAATCGATCAAAGTTTAGAAGAAAGTATGCTATAATAGTTATAGATGAAATAGAATTTATCATTTAAGAACTACACATCTCTATTAATGTAGTAGTAGAATTAAAACTATTTGAGGTTTTAGTTCTATGTCATCTTAAATGGTATTAAAACTGAAGAAGAAATACTTGGTAGTTTAATCTTGTTTTAGTTCTATGTCATCTTAAATGGTATTAAAACATGATTGTAGCGATACCTATGGACTATATGGTTTTAGTTCTATGTCATCTTAAATGGTATTAAAACAACAACTAAAAGAAAAACTAGATAAATATGGTTTTAGTTCTATGTCATCTTAAATGGTATTAAAACTAGTTTGGGGCGAATAGAATGCCTAGAACTGTTTTAGTTCTATGTCATCTTAAATGGTATTAAAACTATCCGGTAATTGTAGTTACTCCAGTATCTGTTTTAGTTCTATGTCATCTTAAATGGTATTAAAACACATCGGTTACGGATGTTTTGAATAGATGTGTTTTAGTTCTATGTCATCTTAAATGGTATTAAAACGTACTGTATAGTCTGGTGTTGCTTGAGTGAGTTTTAGTTCTATGTCATCTTAAATGGTATTAAAACAAACAGAAATTCTGAAAAGGATAAGGATAAGTTTTAGTTCTATGTCATCTTAAATGGTATTAAAACTCTATCAGTCGCATCTAATTCTATACACCTGTTTTAGTTCTATGTCATCTTAAATAGTATTAAAACTAGTAGAATGACTGATAATATGAGTTTAACGTTTTAGTTCTATGTCATCTTAAATGGTATTAAAACTTTTTCATAAAGAGATATGCTTTTTTCACTGTTTTAGTTCTATGTCATCTTAAATGGTATTAAAGCCCTGTATCATCTCGGATAGATGTTCAAGAGGCTTTAGTCCTATGATGTCATGTTAAAAAGATGCTAACTACTAGCACCTTTTTTATCGCCTTCTTCAAGCATAGTTGTTATAAAAATACCATATCCTTTCTTTGTATCACTTACAATAACGTGAGTTACGGCTCCAACTATTTTATTATTCTGAATAATTGGGGAACCACTCATTCCCTGAATTACACCGCCTGTTTTTTCAAGAAGAGTATGGTCAGTTATCTCAAAGAGAATATTTTTAGTATCACTATTTTTATTAACTTCTAAAATGTTTATATCATAAGTATTAATCTCGCTACCGTTTAAAACCGTTCTAATAGTTGCTTTTCCCTTTACCACCTCATTTTTAGTAGCCACCTTTAAAGTATCATTACTAGGGAAAGTATCTTGGTATTTTCCAAATATACCCTGTTTTTCATTAGTGGTTATTTTACCATAGATAGTTCCCTTATCATAGATAGCATTCTTTTCACCTGGTGTTCCGTTACTACTTCTAGTAGTACTAGTTACATCAGCTTTAAAAATCTTACCATCTTTGATTTCAAATCTTTCACCAGTGGTTTTCTCTAGTATTTCATGTCCTAGAGCTCCAAATATTTTAGTATCAGGATCAATATACGTTAATGTACCAATACCTGTTATCTCATCTTTTACATAAAGTCCAGTCTTACAGACACTTTCACTGTCACAGACAAGATCTAAAGGTAGAGTAGAAGTCTTACTGTTACGTTCAATAGTTACCTCTAACTTTTTGTTCGTTGCTTCCTTATTAACGATATTTACCATCTCATCAATAGTAGTAATATTTTCATTATTAATAGATACAATCTTATCTCCCACTAAAAAGCCAGCATCTTTTCCAATATATTCATCTTGTACTTTGTAAAATCCAACAACTAATACACCTTTAGAGTTTACCTCAATACCAATAGTTTCTCCACCTGGGATAATATAGTTCGAATAAGCATAAGCATTTAGGGGAATAATAAATAAAGATAAAAGAAGAAGGAAATACTGTAGCTTACATTTTTTATTTTTTAAAAAATTCATAAACAATCAACTCCTTTAGTAGGCTACAATATTAGTATGACTAAAATTTTAAAAAAAATAGAGTTAATATCTACCAACTGTTAAACAGTTATGATATAATATAGTACTTGTAAAGGATTTGATAAAAATGAAAGTTTGGAAGAGAGTTAGATTTTTAAAAAAAGACAAAAAAATTGACATGATTGTTAAAAGCTATGTCAATTATGTATATCAAAATAGTCCCGTAAATGAACTTGTTAATAAATATCATATAGAGCCTAGTGATATGGTTAGATTAAACCAATATCTAGCTGATAGAATAGCAGGACTTGCTCTTTTAACTTTAGCTGATGATAAAGAACGTCTAAATGATATAATTATAAAATATTCAAATAACCAACTATTAGTAGGTGATATAGTACCTGAAATAGAAGGATATGTTGATATTAAATAACGTAATAAACAATAACACTTAAGAAACTAACAACTAATGCTACTACTAAGATAATAGACATGATTTTCATAAATTTATTCATCTTGTTCACCTCTAGAATCATTATATAAAAAAAGTCACTTTTTGTAAAAGATTTTTTAACAATTTAAAAGTTTTTTAGAATAAGATTTACTAGGGTGATACTAATGAATGAAGCAGGTAAAAAAGTAAAAAATAAACTATATGAACAGAAAAAAATATACTTATCAGTAATAATTACTATCATACTAGGCATCTTATTAGGAATAATTTATAACTTAATATTATCTAAGAGTGACCATACTTTGATAGCTAATCAGTTAAATGCTTTCTTTGATGGTATTAAGAAAAACGATATTAACTACTTATCAATGCTTATTAATAGTTTGATAGGTAATTTGTCATTAGTTATATTAATTTGGCTTTTAGGTATCTCTATTATAGGATTACCACTTATTTATATATTGTGCTTTGGAAAAGGCTTTTTATTAAGTTTTTCTATTGTCTCTATTCTCACAACCTATAAACTTAAAGGATTAATTCTTGCTATTTGTTACTTAATACCAGGACCAATTGTATTCTTACTATTCTTAATATTTCTAGGCTTTTCTGCTAGTTTCTTTTCTAAGAAATTATTTAGTTATCTTTTTTTAAAACAAGATATATCACTAAGACACTCCATGAAAAGATATTTACAAATCTTACTAGTTAGTGTTTCAGTAGCAGCTTTTTGTAGCTTATTTGATACGTTTTTTATGCCTAATTTTTTAAGATTATTTTTGATATAATGTAAAATAATACTTGACTATAACCTTAAGTATAGTATATTTTAAAAATGAAGACAAATTAGAGGTGTTTAAAATGGATTTAGTAAATATTGTTTATCGTTATGTTAATAGATTTATAAATAGTGAAGAATTATTAACTTTGCTAAAAGCAATAGATGAATCTTCTTTTTCTACTGAAGAGATAGTAGATATTAATAAGCTATTAGATGAAGTAGAAAATATAATAAGGACAGTTCCTATAGAAATAGATAATGAAGAAAGAAACAGAATTGCTTCAATTAATCATATTTTGAGTACTCTTGAAAAGGTAAAAAATAACAAAGAAAATAGTCAAGAGGTATTAGATACTGTTCAAAGACAATATGATAATTTGATTAGAGAAAAGAAAAAAGTAAGAGATAGTGGACCACGTTATATAGAGTTATCTAAATCTTTAACTACGAATAAAACTTATATTAGCTATTGTCAAAAAATGAATTCTAAAGAGTTATTAGAGCTTATCACTCAATATATTTCAGTACCAATGCCTCCTAGAATAGATCAGGATTTATTTGATGAGATGGTAGAAGCTGGAATTAAAGAAGACAAACGAGAAGCACTTTGGCGATTAGTTTTTAACTATGTTGGGAGAAATAAAAATTTTACTTGTGTTGAGGATTATTTCATTGAAAAAAGAGATGCATATTATTTAACAGAGCTTATTAGTATTGAAGATAAAGAACTTAATATGGAAAAGTTAGAAAAGAAAATTAATAATACAAATGATGAAAAATTTATAAATGATTGTTTTGAAAGAATTGAAAAGTTAGGAATTTCATCAGATAAATAGTGTGCTAACCTCAAATTGAAATTTCATAATTTGTATACAAAATTCTTTTTTTTTGCTATAATTAAGCAAGAAATGAGTGATGTATATGAGTAAAAAAGTAGTTATTGGATTAAGTGGAGGAGTAGATTCATCTGTTGCTGCTATTCTTTTAAAAGAACAAGGATATGATGTTATTGGACTTTTTATGCGTAACTGGGATAGTACTATTAATAATGATTTTTTAGGTAATCCTAATTTAAATGAATCAATCTGTCCACAAGAACAAGACTATAATGATGCTTTAAAAGTAGCAGAAAAGATAGGTATACCACTACATAGAATTGATTTTATTAAAGAATATTGGGACGATGTTTTTACTTATTTCTTAGATGAATTAAAGAAAGGGAGAACACCAAACCCTGATATAATGTGTAATAAATATATTAAGTTTTCTGCTTTTGTTAAGGAAGCGAAAAGATTAGGTGCTGACTATATAGCAACTGGACACTATGCTAAAATGGAAAATGGTCGTCTTATGAGAAGTAAAGAAAAGAATAAAGATCAAACTTATTTCTTGTCACAACTTAGTAAAGAACAACTTGAAAATGTTATATTTCCATTAGGAGATATTGAAAATAAAAGTGAAGTAAGAGAAATAGCTAAAAAGTATGATTTAGTTACTGCTAGTAAGAAAGACTCTACAGGTATTTGCTTTATTGGTGAAAGAAACTTTAAGAACTTTTTAAAAAATTATTTGCCAAGCAAAGAGGGAGATATGGTAAATATAGATACTAATAAAATAGTAGGAAAGCATCAAGGATTAATGTATTATACAATTGGTCAAAGAAAAGGACTAGATATTGGTGGTACTAAAGAAAAATTATTTGTAGTTGGTAAAAACCTTGATAAAAATATCTTATATGTAGCAGAAGGAGAAGACAATAAATACTTATATTCTAATGGTGCTATGATTGAAGATATTAACTTTAACTGTGATGAAAGACCAACTAGTTGTACAGCAAAATTCCGTTATAGGGCAGAAGATGTACCAGTTAATCTAACTTATAATGACGATGGAACTATTTATGTTACTTATGATAACGTTAAAGCGGTTACACCAGGACAAGCTTGTGTTTTCTATGATGGAGAATACTGTCTAGGTGGGGGAATTGTTAAAACTGTTATGAAAGATAAAGAAAAACTATGGTACTTATTATAGAAAGAGAGTATTAAGATGTATAAAAGTGAAGAAGAGTTTTTAAAGCATTATAATCCTAAAGAGTTTGACCAACTATCAATGACTGTAGATATTTTGCTTGTTAGTGTTTCCTCTGAAAAACAAGAAAATTATCGTAAAACAAATAAAAAAATGATGAGTATCTTGCTAGTTAAACGAGATGATTATCCTTATAAAGATAAATGGTGTTTACCAGGAGGATTTTTAAATCCTAAGACAGAAACTTTAGAAGAATGTGCTAAAAGAGTTTTAAAGAAAGAGACAAATCTTAAAGATATATACTTGGAACAGTTATATACTTTCGATGATGTTAATAGAGATCCAAGAACAAGAGTAATTTCTACTTCTTATATCGCTTTAGTAGATAAGAATCGTTTAACAGAACAAATAAATAGTAGTGCTTCTTGGTTTGATGTAGTATTATTTGAAGAGAAAAAAGATATAGTTGATATGGTTCTTTCTAATGGTGTTGATACAGTTAAATTTTCAATTAAAAAGAAACTATATGAGAAGACTACTGATAGATATAAGTTTGAAGTAGTAGATAACAACTCACTAGCATTTGATCATCCACTAGTTATTTTATCAGGGCTAGAAAGGATAAAAAATAAACTTAATTATACCGATATAGTCTTTAATATGATGCCTGAGTATTTTACTTTAGGGGAATTACAACAAGTATATGAAGTAATATTAAATAAAAAATTGTTAGATCCGGCATTTAGAAGAATTATTAAAGATAAAGTTGTTAAGACTAATAAAATGAAAACGGGAGAAGGTCATAGACCATCTGCTTTGTTTAAATATAATAATAAAAATTAACTATAGAAAATTGTCTATAGTTTTCTTTTTAAAAAAATGTTAAAAAGAGGTTGACAACTACATATGATATTAATATAATGTTAATAACAAGTCAAAGAACTTGTAAATTTTTAACTATAGTTATTAACAAATTATTAATAAGAGGAGATAAAAATGAAAGAGATAGACAATTTAAAACTATATAAAAGATGTTTAATCGTTGTTGATATGGTTAATGGATTTGTGAATGAAGGAGTGCTACATGATAAGAAAATAAAACAAGTTGTACCTAATCAACTAAAACTAATTAAAGAAGCGAAAGCTAATAATGATTTAATTATTTTTATTAAAGATAGTCATTCAAAAAATGCTGTTGAATTTGCAAGATTTGGTAATACTAATCATTGTCTAGATGGAAGTAGGGAAAGTGAGTTAATAGATGAATTTAAATCATTTGAAGGATTAGAAGATACTATTAGTATTAAGAAAAATTCTACTAGTTTTATGGAAGCACCTATGTTTAGAGAATTATTACTTAAAGAAAAAAACTTAGAAACATTTGATGTAGTTGGTTGCTGTACTGATATTTGTGTTACTAACGGAGTTTTAGGACTTGCTAATTATCTAGATGAAAATAATAGAAGGCATATAATAAATGTTTATCTAGATGCAGTAGCAACTTACAATGAAGAAGAACGTAGTGACTATGTAGAAGCTAGTAAAATTTTACTAAAACAACAAGGTATAAACTTAGTTAATACCACTAGAAAGGATAGATAAAGATGGAAAATAAAACATTAATGACAGACTTTTATGAGTTAACAATGGCTCAGACTTATTTTGACCAAGGAAAGCAAGGCGAGGAAGTATACTTTGATATCTTCTTTAGAAAGAATCCTTTTAATGGAGGATATACGATAAGTGGTGGTTTAGAAGAGACCATTAACTATATTAAAAACTTTAATTTTGATAAAGAAGAAATTAATTATTTAAAAAGCTTAAATCAGTTTAGTGAAAAGTTTTTAAACTATTTAGAAACTTTAAAATTTGAAGGAGATATTTATTCAGTACCTGATGGAACAGTAGTATTTCCTAATGAGACGGTACTAACAGTAAAAGCACCTATTATTACGGCCCAACTATTAGAAACGGCTCTTCTTGCTAATTTCAATCATGCTTCTTTAGTAACTACTGCTGCTAAAAGAATTACTAATGAAGCAGGTGACATACCAGTAATGGAATTTGGTGCTAGACGTGCTAGAGGAATAGACTCCGCTGTAGAAGCTAGTAAATATGCCTATATAGGTGGTTGCTGTGGTACTTCAAATACACTTGCTGGGATGAAATATAATATACCAGTTCTAGGAACTATGGCTCATTCACTAGTGACAGAGAGTAACGATGAATATCAAGCATTCTTAAATTATGCTAAAAGTAATAAAGATAACTGTGTCTTTTTAGTAGATACTTATGATACCTTGAAAAGTGGAATACCTAATGCTATTAAAGTAGCCAATGATTATTTAAAACCTAATGGACTTAAGTTTAAAGGAGTAAGAATAGATAGTGGTGATTTAGCTTATTTATCTAAGAAAACTAGAAAACTATTAGATGAAGCTGGTTATACCGAGACTGGTATTTGTCTATCAAATGGCTTAAATGAATACACAATTAGAGATTTAAAACTACAAGGAGCCTTTATCAACTCTTTAGGAGTAGGAGATAATATAGCTGCATCTAAAGAAAGAGTAGGAGGGGTATATAAACTAGTAGCAACTATTGAAGATAATAGGGAAATACCCAAAATAAAAGTTAGTAATGATAGTGTTAAAACTATAAATCCTGGTCATAAGAAAGTCTATAGATTCTATGATAAAAAAGAAGGATATGCTCTTGGTGACTTATTAGCTTTAAGCGATGAGGTTATACCAAATGATAAATATACCTTAATACATCCAGTAGAAACTTGGAAACAAAAAGAATTAACTAATTATCAGGTAAGAGATTTATTAGTACCAATCTTTAAAGATGGACAATTAGTTTATCAAACACCTAATATAGAAGAAACAAAGGCTTATTGTAATGATGAATTTAATACTTTATATGAAGAGATAAAAAGAATAGATAATCCCCATGAATACTATGTAGACCTATCTGATAAATTAAGAAACTTAAAAGAAGAATTAATTAATACACATAAAAAACAAATAGATGAAAAAGTAAAGGTTAAAAAATGAGAAAAGAAAAGTTAGAAGAGTTAAAGGACTACATTTTAGAATTAAAAACTATAAAAAAGGAAAGACTAGAAGAAGAGTACAAATATGAAAATGGAGTAGTTATTGGTAGAAAAGGGTTCTTAAATATTGAAAACTATAATTGTTATCTTAATAACGGTGAAGTAATTAGAAGAGAAAAGATTAGTAAAGGTGGAGTTGATAAAAGTGCTTGTATCGTTATGCCAGTTACTAAAGATAATAAAACAATCTTAGTTGTACAACCAAGATTAGCTACTATCGAAGGAGTTAGTGTTGAACTACCAGCTGGATATGTAGAAAATAAGGAAGATAGCAAAATAGCTGCTTTAAGAGAACTTAGTGAAGAAACAGGTTATAGTAGTAACAATTTAGTATATTTAGATAAATTTTATCAAGATCAAGCTTGTGGAGTAGCTTGTTACAATTATAGTTATCTTGCTAAAGATTGTGTAAGAGATGGTAAACAAAATTTAGATAAGGATGAATTTATTAAATACTTTGAATGTAATATAGAGGAAGCGTATGAACTTATTAATCTAGGTTATATCACTGATATTCAGTCAAAATATACTATGGAAAAAGCTAAAAAATATATAAAATTTTAGAGGTGAAATATGAAAGAATTTGGTTATGTTAGAGTAGGAGCTATTGTAAATAAACTAGCTCTAGCTAATCCTTTAGAAAATGCTAAAGAATTAGTAAAAAATATAAAAGAAGCTTATAAGAAAGGTATTGCTATTGTAGTAACACCAGAACTTGGTTTAACAGGATATACTTGCGGTGATTTGTTTTTACAAGAGAAACTATTAAATGATGCTTTACTTGGCTTGCAAGAAGTTTTAGAAGCTACCAAAGATATTGATATAGTTGCTATTATTGGAATGCCACTTGCTACTAATAATAGATTATTTAATACAGCTGTAGTTATTAATAAAGGAAAAATATTAGGAGTAGTACCTAAAACCTATATACCAAACTATAATGAATTTTATGAAGATAGATGGTTTTCTTCTAGTCTTAATTTAAAAGATAAATATATAGAAATATTAGGCCAAACTGTCTTCTTTGGTACTGACTTATTATTTCAAGATGAAAAGAAAAAAGAAATAACTTTTGCTATAGAAATATGTGAAGACTTATGGGCTGTTACTCCACCAAGTAGTAATTATGCTGTAAATGGTGCTACTATCATCTTTAATCTATCTAGTAGTAATGAATTAATTGGTAAGAATAATTATCGTAAAAGACTTATTTCTAGTCAATCAGCTGCTACTATGACAGGGTATATTTATACCTCAAGTGGTATTATGGAGTCATCATCTGATTTATTATTTGGTGGTGCTAGTCTTATCTATGAAAATGGTAAGCTTTTAAAAGAAAATGAAAGATTTCAGTTAGAAAGCAGTATTATAAGTGGCGACTTAGATGTTTTAAGTTTAGTAAATGAAAGAAGACGTAATAGAACCTTTATGCGAAGTATTGATGATAAAGAATATCGAACAGTTAAAATTAATATACCTGATATAAAAGACATAGATAGAGATTATAACAAATATCCATTTGTACCAAGTAATAATCTAGAAATGGATGAAAGATGTTTAG
Source organism: uncultured Bacilli bacterium (assembly GCA_934177995.1). GTDB lineage: Bacteria > Bacillota_I > Bacilli_A > RF39 > UBA660 > Onthousia. The sequence continues at coordinate 40,263 of CAKPPW010000006.1, read as the reverse complement.
AGATAATTAATATTCAAAGTGGTGCTTTAGCAAGACGTCTTTTACAACTAAATAATCCTAAATGTGTAATTGGGATGAGTGGTGGACTTGATTCTACCCTAGCTTTCTTAGTAATAGTAGAATCCTTTAAAAAACTAGGACGTGATAACAAAGATATAATTGGTATAACAATGCCTGGTTTCGGAACTACTAATAGAACCTATCAAAATGCTATTAATTTAGTGAAAAGTTATAAAGCTACACTAAAAGAAATAAGTATTAAGGAAGCTGCTACTCTACATATGAAAGATATTGGTCTAAAAGAAACAGACCGTAGTGTAACTTATGAAAACTTACAAGCAAGAGAAAGGACACAGATACTAATGGATGTAGCTAATAAAGAAAAGGGCATAGTAATTGGTACTGGTGATTTATCAGAACTAGCTCTTGGTTGGTGTACCTATAATGGTGATCATATGAGTATGTATGCTGTAAATATTGGGATTCCCAAGACATTAATTCGTCACTTAGTTAATTGGTATATGAAGAAGGAAGATAATAATAAAAAAACAATATTAGATGATATTTTAAAAACCCCTATTTCTCCTGAATTATTACCACCAGATAAAGATGGTAACATAGTGCAAAAAACAGAAAACTCTATTGGTAGTTATATTCTCCATGACTTTTTCTTATATCATTTCTTAAGACATGGTCTTGCTCCTAAAAAATTATACTATATAGCAGTTAAGACTTTTAACGAGTATAAAAAAGAAGAAATACTAAAATGTTTAAAGATATTTATTACTAGATTTTTTACTCAACAATTTAAAAGAAACTGTTTGCCAGATGGTGTAAAAGTTGGCAGTATCAGCTTATCTCCAAGAGGTGATTTAAGACTACCAAGTGATCTTAACTATCAAAGTTATTTAAAAGAGATAGAAGAATTAGAAAGTAGTGATAATTTATGAATGATTTAAAAATAATAGCTCTTAAAAGTATCAAAGATATAGGAGACAAAGTTAATTATAGTCTAAAGAAGATTAATAAAAATAATAATGATTATCTCTTACCAATTAAGGAAGATAGATTTTCTAACGGTGAAGGAAAAGTCAAAATAAATGATACTATTAGAGATAAAGATATCTATATTCTAGCAGATGTTGGTAATTATGGAGTAACTTATCAAATGCACGGGTTTACTAACCATATGGGACCTGATGAACATTTCCAAGATATAAAAAGAACTATCTCTGCTCTTGCTGGTGGACCAGAAAAAATCACTCTTATAATGCCTTTACTATATCAAGCAAGACAACATAAAAGAAAAGGAAAAGAATCACTTGACTGTGCTATCGCTTTACAAGAATTAGAACATTTAGGAGTTAACCATATTATTACCTTTGATGCACATGACCCAAACGTTTCTAATGCTATTCCAAACTTACAATTTGATAATTTTTATCCTACTAATACTATTTTAAAAGATTTATTAATTAATGAGGATATTCATAATCCATTAGTAATCAGTCCAGATATGGGTGCTATGGAAAGAGCTAGATATTATGCAGAAATGTTAGATAGTGATGTTGGAGTCTTTTATAAAAGACGTGATTTACAAACAGTAGTAAATGGTAAAAACCCAATAATTGAACATATTTATATGGGAAAAGAAGTTAAAGATAGAGATATTTTAGTGGTAGATGATATGATAGCATCTGGTAATTCTATGTTAGAAGTAGCTGAAAAATTAAAGAGTCAGGGAGCTAATAACATCTATTTTATAGCAACCTTTGCCCTTTTTACGGAAGGGACTAACGAATTTGATGAAGCTTACAAAGAAGGATATTTTACTAAACTTTATACTACTAATCTTTCTTATATACCATTAGATTATCAAGCTAAAGATTGGTGTCATATTGTTGATACTTCAAATGATATAGCAGATATTATTAATACTCTTCATAATAAAGAATCTTTAAAACCACTCTTAAATGGTAAAGAAAAAATATTGAAATTAAGAAAAGAGTTAAATAAATGAAAATAGGTATATTTGGAGGAAGTTTTAATCCTCCGCACGAGATTCATAAAGAGATTGCAACCTATCTTGTAAATAATAATTATTTAGATAAAGTGATTTTTGTACCTACTGGCAATAATTATAATAAACCTCACTTAGTTAGTGAACAAGATAGGTATAATATGTTAAAATTAATGATAGATAATATATCCTATTTAGAAGTATCTAACTATGAGTTTGGTAAACTTACGCATACATATGAAACTCTTGATTATTTTAAAAGCATTTATAAGAATGATGAAATATATTTTATCTGTGGTTCTGATAATTTAAAAGAGATAAAAACTTGGAAAAGATATAAATATATTCTTACTAATTATAAGCTAATAGTAATAAAGAGAAATGATGAATCTTTAAGTGCTACTCTCTTAGAGCTAAAGAAGTATAAAGAAAATATTATAGTTATTTCTGATATTAAAAGTGGTTTATCATCTACTATTATTAGAGATGCTGTTAAGATGAATAAGTTTGAACTTTTGAAAGATAATATTGATTCTAAAGTATTAGAGTATATTAAAAATAATTTATATGATTAGAGGTAAAAAATGAAAATTAAAAGAATTAAAATATTTGCTAATAACAACGAAAAGTCTCTTAAACTAAAAAAAGAAGTAGAAGAAAAATTAAAGGGAAATGGTTTTATCATTGATAATAATAAATTTGATTTAGGAATAGCTATTGGTGGAGATGGCTCATTTCTAAGAATGATTAAGGATAATAATTTTGATAGTGATACTTATTATATTGGTATTAATGCTGGAACACTTGGCTTTGCCCAAGAAGTAGAAATTAGTGATATTGAACAGTTTATGATTGATTTAAAAAGTGATAAATTTTTAATTGAAGAGATTGGTATTCAAGAGACTAATATATATAGTAAGAATTTGGTTGATAAGTTTTATTCATTAAATGAAATTGTAGTAAGAGAAAAAGGACTAAATACATTAAAACTCGATGTTTATATAGATAATTATTTACTAGAAAAGTTTGCAGGTGATGGTATTTTAGTTGCTACTTCTTTTGGTACTACTGCTTATAATCTTAGCTTTGGTGGTAGTATTGTCTATAATACTTTTCATTCATTAGAACTTACTACTATTGCTCCACTTAATAATAAAACATACCAATCTATTGCTAACTCAATTGTTTTACCACAACATAAGAATATTACATTAGTACCTAATAAAACTAATAATTTAATAGTAACGGTAGATGGTATTAATAATGTCTATGATGAAGTAGATAAAATAGAAACGGTTATAAAAGATAAGACTATTAAATGTCTTAGAAATAAAGATTATAATTTTATAAAAAAAGTTAATGAAAAATTTATTATATAATTTATTAGAATGTTAATAATAATAGGGGAGGAAATAAGATGAATTTTAAAAATATTATTCATAAATTACAATTAAGACAATTAACTATTGCTACGATGGAGTCTTGTACTGGTGGTGGAGTAGCTAATGCCATTACTAATATGGAAGGAGCCAGTGAAGTATTTAAGTTTAGTGCTGTCACCTATTGTAATGAGTATAAAGTTAAGATGGGAGTAGCAAAAGATGTAATTGATAAATATACTGTTTATAGTATGGAAACGGCTAAAGAAATGGCTAAGAATATATCTTCATTTGCTAATAGTAATTATGGTGTTGGTATTACTGGTAAGCTTAATAAGAGAGATGAAAATAATGATACTGGTAGTGATAATTTAGTTTATATTAGTATCTATGATAAAGACAATGACAAGTTCTATAATGAAACGGTCACAGTTACTAAAAATGAAAGATATAAAAACAAACAAGAAATAATTGATAAAATAATTTTAATGATGGAAAAACTGTTAAGTAATATAAATTAGAATGTCAAGTTTTACATAAAAATTTCTTGACTATTTACGTAAACCTCGTTACAATGATAATGGAGGGTAGACAATGAAAAAGTTAGATGAATTATTATTGGAACTTGGTATATCAAAGGTAAGATTAGCTAAATATTTAGGAGTATCAAGACAAATGCTATACAACTATTTAGCTTTATCTTCACTTGATGAATGGCCTAAAGAAAAGGCTTTAAAGTTACTAAGTTTATTAGATATAGATAGTGAAGAAAAGATAAATTCTCTTGTAATAACAGGAGACTACATTATGAAGGTAGAAACTAGACTAAACGAAGGTGTTAGGGATAGTTCTAATAAAGAAATATTAACCGACTTAAAGGGATTAAATAGAAAAGATCAAGAAATTCTTTCTGATATTATAAATTTATTAAAGGAAAAACTACAAGAAGATAAAACTAAAAAGACACAAACAACTTATTTATATTTATATCATTATTTACAGTCAATGGAAACTACAGAAGAATTGCGTTATATTTTAGCATACATGTCAAAGTCAATGGGATTTATCGATCCATTACAATTTGACTTTAACCAAAGCAAACAGTTTATATTTGAAAGTATCTTGTTTTCTGCTATGACTCTTTATCATAATGGTGGTTCTTCAAAGAGTAAAATAGCAGAAGTACATAAAAGATTCGTTCAAGATATTGAACAGAAAAATGAAGAAAAATTAAGTCGTACACAAGAGTTGAATGCTGCTAAGGTACAAGCTTTGAGGGAATTAGGATATAACTCTATTAGTGAGGAAAATGCTAAAGAAGTTCTTGAAAAGATAGCAGAGATTCAATCTAGAAAAGTTTAAAGAGTAGGGGAGGACTCCCCTACTTTATATTTGGTAAAAAATTTAAAAAGTATACTGTTTCTTCAAAGAGTGGTATATTTATTTTAGTAAAGAAAGTAGATTATTTAGTTATATTAATAGTTAGTTATCAACGATAAAGTCTTAATAGTGATATTATTATATAAAACAAAAGCATTATAATATATAATATAATAAGTAATATAAATTAATATTATGATTAAAACTAAATACTAGAATTAAGTAAAATTATTAATCTTAGTTATTTACATATAATTTGTATAGAAAATACACTAGTTAACATAATATCAATTATATGAAGTAAGATAAAACATAATAATAGTTTAATTAATCACTTAACTTATTATTTAGTTTTATAATTATTCAAACTTTTTATCAATAATTAATTTAAAATTAAATGAGATGATATTACTTATTTGTTTATTAAGATAATAATTTAATAATTATTCTATTTAATATAATACATTATCTATTCTATATAGATTATTTTTTATTTAAACTATATACTATAAACTATAAAAGGAGTCTAAAGTAATATTGTAATATATAATTAATATATTTCTCTCCCCTTTTATTTGTTAAAAAATGAAAGTAGGGGAATAAAATAGGGGAAAAGGGTACAAATTAATATTGAAGGAGGAGATTATGTTTAAAGATAAAAAGAAGCAAGTTATTCATTGTGATGTTAAATCATGTAAGTATCATAATGAGGAAGATTGTAAATGTGATTTAGATGAAATAAAAGTTGGCTCATCTTGTGACTGTGATAATGTTAAGGATAAAGACGAAACTGTATGTTCAAATTTTAAGAAAGAAAAATAATAAAAAATAATGGCTAAAGTAAATCCTAGTCATTATTTTTTTATCACTACTCTACCCTTCTCTAGTCAAAATTATCAAGTAAACTAGTTCCTATCTCCGGAGGTTCTAAATCAAAATTTTCTGCAATAGTAGCACCTATACAGGCAAATGTTTCTTGCGGTTCTAATCTATGAGGAGTCTTAAAGTTACGACAATACATAATTACAGGAACATTTTCTCTAGTATGGTCATTTCCTTTAAAAGTAGGATCGTTTCCATGGTCTGCTGTAATAATCAATAAATCATCCATCTCTAATTTATTAAGTAATAAAGGTATTTCTACATCTAAGTCCTCTATTGCTTTACCATATCCTTCTACATCTCTTAAATGTCCATATAAATTATCAAAATCAGATAAATTAACCATACATAACCCTGTAAAGTTTTTATCCATAATACTAGATAATTTATTTAAAGCTTCCTGATTATTACTAGCTTTTAAAGCTTTATTAATGCCTTGTTCTGCAAAGATATCATTAATTTTACCTATTCCTATTACATTGTAACCATTTTCATTTAAATCGTCTAAAATAGTTTTTTTAGGAGGACTAATAGAGTAATCTTTTCTACCAGCATTATTTAATTTAAACTTACCATTTTTTCCAGTAAAAGGTCTTGCAATAACTCTTGCTACTAGAAAGTCTTCTCTCATAGTTATTTCTCTTACTTTTTCACAATAATCATATAATTGTTCAGCAGAAATAATATCTTCATGAGCTGCTATTTGTAAATCAGAATCAGCCGAAGTGTATACAATTAAAGAACCATAATTTAATTGTCTTTCTCCTAATTCATTAATAATACTATTATCATGACTACATTTATTTCCAATAACACGACGACCAGTAACACGTTCAATCTCATCAATTAACTCAATAGGAAAACCATTTTCATTAAAAGTCTTAAAAGGTATATTTGAGGTAATTCCTATCATTTCATAATGTCCGGATAAACTGTCTTTTCCTATATTATTAGGTTGAGCGATAGTATAATAAGCATCCGTTTTATCATCATCTTCCATTATTAAAGTATCAAGAAAACCAATTTTAGCTAGGTTAGGTACAAACAAATCATAATTGTTCTTAATATTTCCTAAAGTATTACAACCATTATCACCATAATTACTAGCATCTTTTGCCTCCCCTACTCCTAATGAATCTAAAACCATCAAAAATATTCGTTTAAATTTCATAAAATTCACTCTTCTTTCTTAGCTCTTGGATGATTAATTAAATAATCTTTTGTAACTTTTTCGTTACTTATATGAGTATAAATCTTAGTAGTAGTTATATCAGAATGTCCAAGCATAGTTTGTACACTTCTAAGATCTGCTCCATTTTCAATTAGATGAGTAGCAAATGAGTGTCTTAGACTATGAGGGGAAATATTAGTAGGCATTCCTTTTTTTGCAAGTATTTTCTTTAGATTTTTAAAGAAACCTTGTCTTGATATACCTTCACCTCTAGCATTTAAAAATAACTCATCACTTGTTTTCTTCTTTAATAATAGACTTCTTTTATCTAAATATAGTTTTAAATACTTTAGGGAAGCACTATTAATTGGAACAACTCTTTCTTTACTACCTTTTCCTTTAATTCTTAAAAAAGCATTGTAAAAGTCTATATCATATACTGTTAGACTGATTAGTTCTGAAACTCTAAGACCGGTTCCATACATTAATTCTAACATAGCTTTATCACGATAGTCAAACACGGTAACTAATGGTATATCTAACAATTTATCAATTTCACTAACTGTTAAAGTATAAGGAAGATGCTTAGCAAGTTTTGGTCTATCAATAAACTCAGCTTCATTATCCTTAACAACTTTCTCTCTTAATAAGTAGTTATGAAGATTATAAATAGTAGTTATCTTATGAGAAATAGTTTTACTATCCTCATCTTTTGAATAACAATATTTTAAATAACTTTCTATATCCTTTTTAGATACTTTTTCAATATCTATTATATTAAGTTTATCTTTTAAATAAGATTGATATAGATGAATTTCGTAATTATACGATTTTAAAGTATTAGGAGATAGTCCTTTTTCATATTCACAGTAATTTATAAAGTTTTCTTTAGCTACTTGTACTTTCATATTTTAGCCCCTTCTCCTTTAACAGTATACCATAAAGATAGAAAACGTGTTATAATAAATTAACCAAAAGGAGGAAGAGGTATGACTCTAAAAGATTTAGATGAAGAAAATATATTGCCTGATTCAGCATGGAATTTAGTCTTTTCTTTTAAGAAAGATGATAACAAAGATGGTGATGCTATCATTGTTCTTGGCTGTAAGAATATGCCTATTTTAGAAGATAGAGTCAAATATGCAGCTAAGCTCTACAAAGAGAAAAGAGCTAATATTCTATTACTCTCTGGAGGAGGTATTTATAAGGATAGATTAGAAACTGATACTATGCTTGATTTAGCTTTAAAATATGGTGTTGACTTAAATAATATGCTATTAGAAAAAGAAAGTACTAATACTAAAGAAAATCTTATTAATTGTTATAAATTATTAAAAGAAAAAATTACAAGTGATAATATAAAAAGACTATTAATAGTAAGTAGTGACTTTCATATGAAAAGATGTGAACTAACAATAGAAAAGGTTTTACCTAATAGAGTAGAATACTCCTACTGCTGTAACAGTAATTTTTCTAAAGATAATCTAGATAACGAAGAATTAAGAATAGATAGAAAAGTTAGTAATGAAGCTAAAAGATTAGTTAAATATGCTAAACTTAATTATATTAATAACTGTGAGGTAAAAAGATGAAAGTAGTAGGAATAATAGCCGAATTTAATCCATTTCATAATGGTCATATGTATTTATTTAATAAAACTAAAAAGATGTTTCCTGATGCCATTTATGTCTTAATTATGAGTGGTAATTTTACTCAAAGAGGAGAACCATCTATTCTTGATAAAAGAAGTAAAACAGAAATAGCTCTTAAAGCTGGCTTTGATTTAGTAGTCGAACTTCCCTTTCCTTTTGCTACTGCTTCTAGTGATGCATTTGCTGATGGAGCGATAAAACTAGCTCATGCCTTAGGAGTTACGGATTTAGTATTTGGTAGTGAGTCAGATGATTTAACTTATCTAGAAGAAATGACTGACATAGAGCTTTATGATAAATCTTTTGATTCACTTGTTAGAGTTTATCTAGCAAGTGGACTAAATTACCCATCGGCTAGGAGTCAAGCTTTTACAGATATTACTGGTAAAAGTATAAGTCTACCTAACGATATATTAGCAAGCTCTTATCTTAAAGCTATAAAGAAAAATAACTACAGTATTACAGCTCATTCTATAAAGAGAACTAATGATTATAATAGTAATCAGTTAGAAGAAAACATTTCTAGTGCTAGCAGTATTAGAAAGGCTTTAATAGATGGGAATAATATATCAGCGCAAGTACCTGATTTTGTTATTCCTTATCTAGAAAGTATTGAGAATAAGGTTATAACTAATGATGATTATTTTAAATATCTTAAATATAAACTTATCACTGATAACAATGATAATAGTTACCCATCACTTGATAAAAGCCTTTTAAATAAACTTAAAAAAAATATTACTAAAGTAACTAGTTATGATGAATTAATTAACAGTGTTAAAACTAAAAATATTACTTACCGAAAAATAGCAAGAGGACTTTTATACTATTTATGTGATTTTACAACTGATGCTAGAAATAAAATGTCTGATATCACTTATATTCGTATCTTAGGAATTAGTGATAATGGAAGAAATTATTTAAATAAGATTAAAAAGGACTGTTCTCTTCCTATCATAAGTAAGTTTACAAGAGAAAAAGATAATATGCTAGCTTTTGAATATAAAACTACTATTATTTACAGTTTAGAGTATAATAATAAATATAATGTTATAGATGATGAATTTAAAATATTTCCAATAAGAAAGGATGAAAAATAATATGGAATCAATGTTAAAAACAAAAAAACAAGGTTTATTAATCGTTTTATCAGGACCTTCTGGTTGTGGTAAAAATACTATTATTAATAAGGTAATGGAGAATAACAAGAATATATGGTTATCTATTTCTTGCACTAGTAGAGCTCCTCGTGGTGAAGAAAAGAATGGAGTTAATTACTATTTTCTATCAAGAGAAGAATTTAAGCATGATATAGATAATAATGAGTTTTTAGAGTATGCTGAGTATTCTAAAAATTACTATGGTACTCCTAAAAAGTATATAAAAGAGCATCTAGATAATGGTGAAGATGTTATCTTAGAAATAGAAATCCAAGGGGCTTTAAAGGTAAAAGAGAAAATTAAAGAAGCAGTATTTATCTTTATTCTTCCACCTAATATGAAGGAGCTTAAAAGAAGATTAGAAGCTAGAAACACTGAAGATCAGGAAAAAATTGATATGCGCTTTAAAAGAGCTTATGAAGAGATTAACGAGGTTAGTAAATATAACTATGTAGTAGTAAATGATGAGATTGATATTGCTGCTAGAAAGGTACAAGCTATATTAGATGCTGAAAGATGTAGAGTTGATCGCATTGAAGAAGTTTATTTAAATACAGAAGAAGAAAAAATTCATGAAACATTATTTGAAGGCAGAAAAGAATTTGATAATTCGGAGCTTTCTCTATGAAAAAATTAATAACTGATTATCAAAAAGAGGTGGAAAGTAAACTTAGAAAGAGGACATTTACAAGAGAAGATTTAGAAGATTATAAAGTTATGGTAGGATATTTTGAACATGAAAGATTAATTCATTTATTGGTTACTATTACTGTTATTATACTAACCTGCTTCTTCTTTTACATGTTTTCTATCATGCCTTCTATATTTATCTTTCTACTAGTAATTATTCTTATCATATTGCTTGGCTTTTATTTATACCATTACTATTTCTTAGAAAATAATGTTCAAAACTTAGAAAAGAAGTATTTAGAAATTAAAAAGACCCTGAAATAAGGATCTTTTTATTATGTATTAATTAGTCAACTACTTCAATTTTCATTAAGTTAGTTGTTCTTGATACAGCATTATTAGGGAAACCACCAGTAGTAATAACTATATCACCTTTAACTAAATTAGTATATTCTTTAGCAGAAGCAATACTCTTTGTTAATACTTCATCAGTAGAGTTACATACTGGTAAAAGTGTAGGATAAACTCCCCAGTTTAAAGCTAGACGACGTCCAGTCTTTTCATCTGGTACTAAAGCAAGAATAGTAGCCTTTGGTTTTAAATTACTAATTACTCTTGCTGTTGAACCACTAATCGTAGCAGCACAAATTAACTTAGCATTAAGTCTTTTTGTTGTATCAACTACAGCATCAGCAATAGCAGATTGAGCATCTATCACTCTTTCGTTTTCATCTGAATAATGAAAATTTGCATACTTCTCAGCTGTCTCACAAATTTTTGCCATAGCAGCAACTGTTTCAATCGGATGTTTTCCCACAGTAGTTTCACCACTTAGCATAACAGCATCAGTTCCATCAAATACGGCATTAGCAATATCACTAGTTTCCGCTCTTTTTGGACGGTTGTTTTCCATCATTGTTTCTAACATTTCTGTAGCAACAATAGCAATTTTTCCAAGTCTTCTACAAGTAGCAATCATTTGTTTTTGAACTATAGGTAACATCTCACTAGGAATTTCTGTACCTAAGTCACCTCTTGCTACCATAACACCATCTGATACTTCAAGAATTGACTCTAAGTTTTTAATACCTAAATCACTTTCGATCTTGCAAATAATTTGTAAGTCTTCTCTATTATGTTGCTTTAAGATTTCTTTTATTTCTAAGACATCTTCTTTGCAAGATACAAATGACAAAGCAAGATACTCACCACCGTTAGCACAAGCATATTCTATATCTTTTCTATCAGCTTCACTAACGTATGGAATATTTAGTTTAACTCCAGGAACACTCATACTCTTTCTGTTTCCTAAAGTTCCACCAGCTACTACTTTACAAGTAACACCATCTTCTTCTTTGCTAATAACTTCAAGTCTCATCTTAGCATTTTCAAGTAAGATAGCATCTCCAACTGATAAACTATCAATTGCTTCAGGATGGTTAACTGAAAATCTTTCATTATTTCCAAGTACTTCTTCTTTAACCATACGAATTGTATTGCCATTAACTAATTCAATAGAATCATTCTCTAGCATACCACTTCTAAATTCTGGTCCTTTAGTATCCCATAATATTGCTACTGATTTACCAGTTCTTTTTCTAACTTCACGAACTGATGTGATAGCTTTATCTCTTTCTTCGATAGTTGCATGAGTAAAGTTAACTCTTGCAACATTCATGCCTGCTAAAACCATTTGTTCCATTACATCGGCTTCATTTGAAGCAGGTCCAATACTACAAACTATTTTTGTCTTTTTCATTTACTACACTCTCCTCTTTCAAACAGTAATAATTATACTATAAATTTCTCATTTTGTATAGAATTTTTACTATTTTAATCCTACTTTTGTCACCATTTCTTACCAGAATAGTACGAATAATCACTTAACTCTTTCGATCTTGTTAAGTCTTCTTGTCTACTACTGTAAGCTTCTTTCTCTATTTCTTTAAGTTTTGCTTCTACATTAGAATCATCTACCGTTTCATCCTCAGAATTTTCCTTTGTTGTTGCTTGCCCATTATTAGTTGTCTGTTTATTTAATTGTTCTTCTAACTTTATAATTTCTATTTCTAATTGTTTAGCTTTTTTACTGTATCCGCTATTGTCTATTGGACTAGCACAATTATTGTTGTACAAATTGTTTTTGGCACTTTCTAATTGATTATAAGCTTCATTGTAATTGCTGCTATCTATTGTCTTGATAATTGATAATGAGAGGTTTATTCTGATGGAACACACCTTTTTTTGTGGTGGATTTTCTTTTAAAGCTATCTCATATTTTTCTGTTGCTTTTTCATATTCTTCTAGATTGTACAAAATATTTCCCTCATTGTAATAGGCTATATATGGCTGATTAAAATTAAAAATATATAAAGTTTTTATCAATTTAGAATCATATATCTGTTTTTTATAATCTGAAATAATTACATTGTTTATCGAAAATGAAATAATTAATCTTAAAAAAATAAGTATAGTTATTATAAAAAATATTTTAATCATTTTTTTCATAAATAGTTACTCCTTATTCTTTTCAACTCGACTATCATTAGAATAAACAATGGTATAACAAAATAAAAGTATGTATCATCATAACTATTCTTATTAGTTGCTTGAAATTTAGATTTTGATGTTTTTTGTATATTTTTAAGTTTACTATCAATCATACTTTGCTTACTCATATTAATATAGTCAATATTTATATCATTAGCTATTTGCTTAAGGTTACTTTCATCAATTTGTGATAATGCTTTAGTAGATTTATAATTTGTATAATCCATAATATAACTATCCTGTTGTAAATATTTATTATTTGTCTTCATATAACCACCTTTTTTAGTACCATAACCCATGACTGCTCCATTATCAATATATTTAGCAACACTACTATAACTATTTAATGTAGAAGAGTCGGTTATTTCTCCATCACTAATAAAAAACAATATTTTTTCTCTACCATCATTCTTTTGATAGTTTTCTAATGATGATACAATAGTTTTAAGCGGGGTGTTTAGTGATGAGCCCTTTGCATACAGTTCATCAATCGAGTCTATCATATTAATAGCTTCTTTAGTTATGTTAATATCAGCAGTAAATGGAGTTACTACTCTAGCACTATTATTAAAAGTGATTATGGAAAATCTAGCACCATATAATTTATCAATAATATAATTACAATCTTTTTTTACAGCAGATAATCTAGTATTATTATTTTGATAATCTTCAGCAGTCATGCTTATAGTATTATCAATCACAAATAAAACATCAAGATTATTACTTATAGTATCAGAATTGTTAGTTGGAAGCATTATTCTAAGATTAATAATAAATAATAAAATAACAATTGAAAAATGAACAATATCTTTTTTATTATTTCTTATCTCAAAAGTAATTAGTAAAAGACAAATAATAGTCATAAACCATATAGGCAAAATTGGTGAAATACTCATTATAACACCTTCTTTTCTATTACAATAATACCAAACAGAGAAAAAACTAAAATCATAAAAGGTATTTGTGGAATATCAACTTTTTTTATTTCAGTTTCGTTAGTTAACAATGATTTTGACGTACTTTCTATATCACTTACAATGTTGCGGACACTATCTTTTGAATGTTCGTAAAATTTACCACCCGTTTTTAAAACTGCATTTTTAAAATCAGTTCTATCACTAGTTTTCATTATCTTTGTACCTATGCCAAAGGTTATAACGTTGTTGTTCTTGCTAATCTGAGAAGCTTCACTTAAAGTTACTAACGGTTTTCCTGCTAAGTCATTATCTGTTGAAAGAATAATAATTTTAGTTCTATCCTTATCAGCTTTAGAAAAGTTATAAACACAAGAAGCATAACCATCACCAATAAGAGAACTTCCCCTTTCTTCGTTTCCTTCCAAAGTACCACTATACAAATAATCTCTAAGGTACAAATAATCTTTTGATGAATAATTTGTTGACGACTCAAGTGATTTTTTTATTTGATTTAATGTGTCAATAACATAAGTATAATCATCCGTTAAAGGTACTAAAGTAACCGATGAAGTGTTAAAAATAGATATTCCAAATCTTTCACCATGAAGCTTATTGATAGTACTTTTTAAAGTTTCTACTAATTCTAAATTTAACTCATCAACAGAAGATGATACATCCATACATAAGTATATATCTCTATTGTATTGATTCGTCTTAATTGTTTGAATCTTTGTTAAACGAGATAACAACATACCACAACAAATGGAAGAAACAAAAAATAAACCTAATACTATTTTTTTAATAATACTATATTTTTTTGCTTTTTGTTTATAATAGTCAGAGCTTTTTAAATAGTGAGTATTAGCTATTTTAGAGCCAGTTATATATTTATTAACTTTCTTTTTTGATAAGAAAAAAGTAAGGATACTTATTATAATAAGAAATGCAATAACATATGGATATCTCAATTCCATTTTTCTATTACCCCCCTTGTCTTTTTAATTGAATAGTCAAAATTACCACTAGAATTACTAGAAAATTCTGGATTGTAATACTCACTTATTAACTCATACAAAATAGGCATATTTAAATCTTTTATATCATCTAGGGTATAGTTTTGAACTTTTATATGTGTTACCTCGTAAACGAAGTTTCTTACTAGCTTACTTAAAGTTTGGTAAGCACCTCTTAATGAAATATTGTTTTCCATAAAGTCTTTATTTAGCCGATCAATTGCAAGCAAGTATTTATTTTTGATTAAAACCATATTTTCATAATTAGGAACTATTACTTGTTCTTTAGTTATCTTTTTTCTTGATGGTTTAATAATTAAAAAGATTATTATCATGGAAACCAATGTTATAATTATAGGTAAAAGTGAATATGAAAACATAGAACTTAATTTAATTGATACTGACATTTTTGTGTTCCTCCAATAATTCAATAATTTTATAATTTATATTTTCTAATGAATCTATAGATATAAAGCAAGTATTTTTTCTTTTCAGTTTTAATGCATTTTTTCTTAGCAAATCTTTTCTCATTTCTTTTTCTATTTCATGAAGCTTACTATCATTAAGAAAAGATTTCGGAATATATTTATTATCTCCTACATCATAGACATCATTGCCAAACATGTAATTGTCATCAATATTCACTACTAAAATATCAGCTTTTTGATTGAGTTTCTTTAAGACTGATGGTTTAATGTTGTTAATGCCTTCAATATCAGTTATAACAAAAACTATCATCTTTTTTTGAATATTTTTATAAGTAAATTTTAAAAGACTATTTATATCGACTTCTCTTAAGAAATAATTTTTATCATAATCACATAAGTATTCTTCTAAACTATATAAAGTTGATTTAAAGGGTTTATACTGTATTTTTTTTGAATCAGTATAAACCATTCCTACATAATCATTATTTTTAACTGCTAAGTAACCAATAGTACCAGCTGTAAATAAAGCAACATCTTTTTTCTTCTGATGCTTACTAGTATCGGCTGACATTTTCATTCCTGTATCCATCACTAGTAAAATATTATGTTTTTTCTCAGCAATAAACTGTTTAACATAGAGTGTTCCACTTCTAGCCGAAGCTTTCCAATCTATATCTTTGATATCATCATTTATCACATATTCTCGTAAATTTTCAAAATTCATACTTTTTCCTATATATATAGATTTATAAGTACCATCCAATAAATTTGTGGTTTTCTTACTAGAATAAATTGATATATTAGCTTTGATTTTATTTACGTAATTTAGTTTCATGGTGTAGGAACCGCCTTAAAAATTGCATCTATTATGCTTTCAACAGTAACATTATCAGCAGCCGCAGAAAAATTTAAAGATACTCTGTGTCTTAAAACACTATGTCGTAACCATTTTATATCTTCAGGAATTACATGAGTTCTGCCATTTATTAATGCCAAGGCTTTTGAGGCTTTCAAGAAGGCAATTGCTCCTCTAGTACTGGATCCTAAATCGATGTATTCAGCTAAATTATTATTTATATATTTTTTAGGAAATCTTGTAGCATATATAATTTCTGCAATATATCTTTTTATAGATTCGTCAATATAGACTTTATTGGTTAGCTCTTGTAAAAACTCCAAATCTTCTATTTTTAATATTGCATTAAATTCAGCAAAAATATTTTTCTCAATACGATTCATAATTTCCACTTCTTCATCTATAGTTGGATAATCAACTTTTTCCTTGATTAAAAATCTATCAAGTTGAGCTTCAGCTAATAAATATGTTCCTTCTTGTTCTATAGGGTTTTGGGTAGCAATAACAGTAAATATTTTTGGTAATTTATATATTTTACCATCTATTGTAATTTGTTTTTCTTGCATTGCTTCAAGTGTAGCACTTTGTGTTTTAGCACTTGAACGATTTATTTCATCTAATAGAACAAAGTTAGCATAAATAGGTCCTATTTTAGTTTCAAATTCATTTTTTGCATAGTTAAAAATCTGAGTACCAATTATATCACTTGGTAATAAATCTGGTGTGCACTGAATTCTAGAAAACTTACCATTCACTGCCTCTGTTAAAACTTTAGCAGCTGTAGTTTTGGCAAGTCCTGGAACAGATTCGAGCAAAATATGACCATTAGCCATAAGTGCAATCAGTAAAGACCTTTCTAAATTAATTTGTCCTACTATTTTTTGAGAATAATACTTAACTATACTAGAAAGTATCTCTTTGCTACGATTTAATTCTTCTTCAGTAATATTGTTTTGTTGGATATTATTATTCATACAATTACCTCTTTCTATTCATTTATATTTTGACATTTAGGGCAGTAATAAGTACCTCTTCCTCCTACCCTAATAAATTCTATTTTACTATTACAATTAGTACATATTCCATTCTTTTTACCATGAACTGCTAATTCATTTTGAAACAAGCCATGTACTCCTTCACTAGATTCAAAACTCTTAATGGTTGTCCCACCTTTTTCTATAGCTTTTTTAAGGATAATTTTAGTATTTTTAATTATTTCTACTGCCTCGCTACTATTTATTTCTTTAGCAGGCTTTAATGGGTTTATATGGCTTTGATATAATATCTCGTCGTCATAGATATTACCAATACCAGCAATTATACTTTGATCAAGCAAAACAGTTTTAATTGGAGTAGACTTATTTTTAAATTTATCTAATAGATACTCTTTAGTAAGTTTAGCATCATCAAACTCATATCCTAAATCACTAAGTGGTTTTATGTTAAGTACCTCATACTTAGGTAGTAAAATCATCCTACCAAATTTTCTAACATCATGAAATCTCATTTCTATATCGTTATCTAATAGTAGTGATACATGTTCATGTTTAGAAACAGCCTCACCTTTCTTACGGAAATAAAACCTTCCTTCCATTCTAAGATGGGTTAATAAAGCATAATTTGTTAAATAAATAACAATCCACTTACCTCTTGTAGTGATACTTTCTATCTTCTCACCTTTTATCTTAGAAATAAATTCTTCTTTATCACCAACTATCACATTATCATAATAAACTTTAGCATCAGTTATTGTTTTACCAATAATCTTTTTTTCTAACGTTTTAGCAACAGTAATTACCTCTGGCTTTTCTGGCATATTAATCACTTCCTTTACTACTTAGCTTCATACCAATCTTTTCCTGTTTCTATATCAACTTTTAAAGGTACACTAAGCTTTACTACTTGTTCCATTTTTTCTTTTACTAGTTCCCTCATTATTTCTATTTCATCATTATAAACATTAAAAACTAATTCATCGTGTACTTGAATCAACATTTTACTCTTTAATTTTTTCTCTTTCATAGCCTGGTATAGTTCTACCATAGCTTTCTTTAGTATATCAGCAGCACTACCTTGAATAGGAGTATTTAAAGCCATTCTCTCACCACTACTTCTAACCATATAATTTTTACTCTTTAATTCATCTATCTTTCTTCTTCTATTCATTATAGTAGTAACATAGCCATTTTGATAAGCTTCTTCTTTTTCTTCTTCCATATATTCTTTTATGCCTTGATAAGTATTTAAATAATTATTTAAAAACTCTTTAGCACTAGCTACATCTATTTTCAAATCTTCACTAAGACCAAAACTACTTATTCCATATAGAATACCAAAGTTAACGGTCTTAGCTATTCTACGCATCTTTTTATCAACCTCTTCAATTGGTACTTTAAAGATATCGGAAGCAGTCTTAGCATGAATATCTTTATCTTCAATAAAAGCTTCTTGCAAGTTTTTGGCATTAGCCATATGAGCAAATACTCTTAATTCAATCTGACTATAGTCTGAACTCATAAGAATACTATCATCTTCTGGAATAAAAGCCTTTCTTACTAATTTAGAATAATCACTTCTAATTGGAATATTTTGCAAGTTTGGTTTACTACTTGATAGTCTTCCTGTCCTTGTAAGACATGAATTAAATATCGTATGAATCTTACCATCTTCTCTTATTTCATCTAATAGTCCTACACAGTAATTAGCATACAGTTTAGATAAATTTCTATACTCCAGTACTTTTTCTACTATTTCATTGTCATCTTTTATTTTATCTAATATATCTTTACTAGTAGAATAACTAGTATCGTCTTTTTTTCTCTTCTTCGGATATTCTATCTTTAACTTTTCAAACAATACTTCTCCCAACTGTTTAGGTGATAAAATATTAAACTTGCCATCTGCTAATCTGTAAATTTCATCTTGCATTAAATTCATTTTAGTTTCTAATTCTTCTTTTAAGTTTAATAAATATTCTTTATCTACTCTTATACCAGTTAACTCCATATCTGCTAAAACAAGAGCAAGTGGCATTTCTATTTCATTAAACAGTTTAGTTTCATCATAATTATCTATTTCTAGAAGTATTTTACTTTTAGTATCATAAATAAATCTACTTTTACTAATACACTGCTTTTTAGTAGTTTCTATATCTACTTCTTTCCTTTTCTTTTCTGTTCCATATGTTTCTTCATAACTAGGACAATTATAAGCAAATTGACTCATCAAGACAGTAATATCATCTTCTAACTTATAATCTAATAAATAAGAAGCAATCATGCTATCATAATTACAGTTATTAATATTAATACCATATTGATGCAAAAGAATAATCATTCTTTTTAAGTCATAGGTATATTTTAAAGTATCATTTTCTAATATATCTTTGTTAGCAATAAGTTCATCTATCGTCATAAAGCAAGACTCTTCTAAGTTACTAAATCCACAACCAATCACTTTACTCTTACTATAAGTATAGCCATCCATTTCTAAGTAAAAAGCAAAAGGAATATTAAAATTAAATTGTTTATAATTAACTATATTTTCTGCTTTAACTTCTTTTTCTTCAAAGTCTGATGTTTGTTGTTCTTCACTTTCAAAGCCTATTTTCTTTAATAATGATTTAAATTCCAATTCTTCCAATATGTTCCTATACTCTTCAACATTCATACCTTTATATATGCAATCTTCTAGACTAAAAGGAATGGGTACTTCTCTATAAATAGTAGCTAAGTCATAACTCATATAGGCATCATTTTTACCTTGTTCTAGTTTTTCTTTGGTCTTACCGCCAATTTCGGTTAAGTGATTATAAACATTATCAAAACTTTGGTACTTAGTTAATAAATTAATAGCTGTCTTCTCACCGATTCCTTTAACACCCTGAATATGATCACTAGCATCTCCCATAAGAGCTTTTAAGTCTATCATATGAATTGGAGTAGTTCCATAAGTATCTTTGAAAGTCTTCTCATCAAATCTAATAAAACCTTTAGTCTTTAATAACTTTACTTCTACTTCATTACTAATTAATTGGAGCAAATCTTTATCACTTGAAACAATAGTAGCAATAAATTCATCTTCTTCATCTACTATTCTAGCAAGAGTACCTATTATATCATCGGCTTCGTAGTTATCTATCTCAAAATGTTTTATTCCCATTGCATCCAGTACTTCTTTAGCTTTTGGAAACTGCAGTTTTAACTCTTCTGGCATGTCTCTACGTCCTGCTTTATATTCAGCATACTTTTCATGTCTAAAAGTTTTACCTTTATCAAAAGCTACTAAAATATAGTTAGGTTTTTCTTCCTCTATTATTTTATTTATCATATTGATAAATCCATAAAGACCGTTAGTAGGAAAGCCCTTACTATTCTTCATAATAACTCCACTATAACTAGTTGCATAATAACTTCTAAAAAGTAAATTGTTTCCATCCACTAGTATAATTTTTTTCATAGTCTACCTTCTTCCTCTAACTATTATAACAATCTTTTTACCAGTTTAAAAGAAGAAAGATGATGTTTTAAGAATTATTCATTACCATTATTTTATTATCTTTTAAATCACTTAATTTATCACACAAAACTAGGCTTAATAAAACTGCAACAATATATATTATTGTTACTACTAAGGCCGTCTTCATTATTTCTTTAAATTCATTCATTGCATTTCCTCCTCTTGATAAATCAAGTTTACTATCGAACAATTGTTTTGTCAACAACTTTTTACGAAATTTTGTTTGACATTATGCTATTAGACATGGTAATATTGAGAAAAGGAGGAAATGAGAGATGGAAAAGTTGACAGATAGACAACAAGATATTTTACAAATTATTAAAAAGCTTACAGCAAAAAAAGGATACCCACCTACTGTTAGAGAAATTGGTGAAGAAGCAAATCTTCATTCTCCTGCTACTATTCATTTTCACTTAATGCAATTAGTTAAGAAAGGGTATATTTCTAAAGAAGACGGATCTAATAGAACTATTGAAATATTAGTACCAAACGAATATTTAGATGAACAAGAAGATGTAGTAAAAGTTCCTCTTCTTGGTAAAGTAACAGCTGGTACACCAATAGAAGCTATAGAACATCCTAATGAGACATTTGCTCTTCCAGTAGAACTTGTCAGCAATAAAAAAGAGATATTTACACTAAGAGTTAGTGGTGAATCAATGATAAATGTTGGTATATACGATGGAGATATTTTAATTGTTGAAAGACAACAAAGTGCCAATAATGGAGAAACAATAGTAGCAATGAATAAAGATAACGAAGCAACAGTAAAAACTTTTTACAAAGAGAATGGTCACTTTAGATTACAACCAGAAAATGATACAATGGAACCTATTATTTTAGATGAAGTAACTATTCTTGGAAAAGTTGTTGGTCTATATAGAAAGTTTTAAAAAAAGAACAAGTTAAGCAATTTTCTTGTTCTTTTCTATTGTATCTTTTAAAACTTCACTAGCTATAACCATACCAGCCGTTGCCGGAACAAAGGCACATGATGCTATTACTTTACTATCAAGTTTAACTGGTAATTCTTTAGAAAAACATACTTTTGTTTTTACTGATAGTCTATTTTTCTTTAAGAAATATCTTAGTTTTCTAGCTAATGGATCATTGTAAGTCTTATCGATAGTAGTTATTTCTATCTTAGTTGGATCTAGTCTTTTTCCCATTCCAAGACAAGTTATGATTGGAATTTTTTTATTCAAACAGTAAGTTAATAATAATTCTTTCGCTTTAATATCATCACAAGCATCAATCACATAAGTATAGTCTTTAGAAAACACTTCATCTATATTATCACTATTAAGTTTTATTTTATGACAAGTAATACTTACATCACTATTTATATCAAGTGCTCGCTCTTTAATTAAATCAACTTTATCTTTAGAAATAGTACTACTAAGAGCGATTATTTGTCTATTACAGTTAGTAATATCAACGCTGTCATAATCTACTACAGTAATATTAGTAAAGTTACTTCTAACTAGACCTTCTATAACATAGCCACCTACTCCACCACAACCAACTACTAGTATTTTTTCATTTTTAAAAGTATTTACCATGCTAGTTCCTAGTAAACATTCTAATCTTTCAAACTTATTCATATGTTAAGCTACCTTCTCTTTAATATATTGTTTTTGTGGTAGAGAATATTTAGAGAAGTGTTTATTATTTATTAGTTGGTAATAATAACTATATATCAAGTAATTTTCTTCACCAATTCTCAAGTAATTAGTCATATCCTTTTTTAGTTTTGTTTCTGTATTAGCAAAAGTTGAAAGTATCTGTTCATAGCTTTTTTTTGGTTTAAAAGTTCCATCAATCATAGTAAAATCAAGTGTTTCTAAGAATGAAATCCATTCAGCTTGAGCATTTAATCCTTGTTCATCTAATAAATAAAAGTATTCTGATTTACTAGTGGTATTTTGTCTTAATTCTAACATATTAATCTGTTCATGTTCATTTAATGAGTTAATTATCCCTGTCTTTTTTAATGCTAAAACGCTATCTTTTCTCTTCAAGGGATTAGTAAACCTTAAATTGTTAACTAATATTCCATATAGAGTATCAATATAAATATTTGATTTCTCAGGAGGAAGTGGTATAGCATATTGATCACAGAAATCACTGGCCTGATATTTTTCACTTATTACTTTAATGCAAGTAACATCATTATTATAATATGATGAAATTCTTCTTATAGTTTCTGTTAACCTTACTGGTTGATCTTTATAATACTTTGCATCCTCTAATTCATTCAAGGAATACTTTCCTATTATAACATCACTTTCTGTATTTTTTTCTGCTTGTAATTTCATTTTTTCCTTGTACATATTGTGAAAATTAACCTCCACATCCACTATACAATCATCCATTGTCATTGGTAATACAACCATATATATTCCTCCTTTACTTAAGAGGAATATTATAACATATTATAGAGAGAAAGTACAAGCTTTTTCTACAAAATAAAAGTCCTGACAAAGCCAAGACTTTAAGAACATATTTGGTAGCCTGTACGGGGTTTGAACCCGTGAATACGAGCTTGAGAGGCGCGCGTGTTAAACCACTTCACCAACAGGCCAGAATAAACATCTCCCAAAGAAGATATTTATATTTTAACACACATTATTTTTTTTGACAATCACTTTTGCTTCTTTTTTAGCGGCTTGTTTTTCTTTTAATTTTTGTACTATTAATCCTTTAGCAAAAGGAAGTTTTTCTTCATCTAATTCTTTAGTTACACTTGTAAATTCACTTTGCGTAAAGGCTATAAATTCATTTTCAAAAAACATTGTTTCTTTTTTAGCAAATATGGCAGTTTCTTTATTATCTAAGCAAACAAAAGCTGTTTTATGCATATTACAATATTTTTTCAACATCCAACTTGCATTATGTAATTGCATGGAGCTTAATAATTCAACAAATTCACTAGTACTGTATCCTAATTTATAAAAATTATAATAATTTAGAGATATTGCATACGAATTACTTGCAATAGTAAACAATTCATTAATAATAGGCTCAATTTTCAAGAGTTCCTTTTTCTTATATTCCAGTAATATACTTTTCTGTTTATCATAGTCCAAAGAGAAAAAAGCTTCACTATTATCACCTAATCCTCGTACGTATTTTTTAACTAACAAAATAGGAATACCTGTTTCTTCATAAAAGGCCAATAAAGCCCTTGGTCTAGCAGAAATCACTGATTCTTGTGAAATTCCTTTTTTTAGTGTTTCTTTTGCCACTTGTTTTTCATGATTAATATATTCAGCAAAAGCTGATGTTACCACTTTTGATTTATCTTTATTAAATTTTAGCGGGAATCTAAGATTTTGATAAACATCTTTTCTATAACGTCCAATTGTATCATAGGCTTGGGCTATTTCAATTCTAGAGGCTTTATATTTCTTTTCAAACTCTGAAAATGTAGAAATACCAGAGTTTTCTACTAACATTACCTTTACAAGTGCCTCTCTTATTCTATGAGACAGCTCTTTTTCTTTAGTATATTCTTTAGGACATTTTATCACAAGATATTTAGCTAAAGCCCTATCTATTTTGCTGGGATTTTCAATAGATAATATTACTTCTTTAATTTCCCACCAGGCAAGATTCGTTTTTTTACAAGTTTTAGAAATAATATCTTTATCTCTATGATTAATAAAGTTCGTTATTAATTCTGTATAAACTTCATCCCTCCTGCTTGCCAATTCCTGTTGATAAAATTTATTCTTTTTTTCTTCAATCATAGAAATTAATGATGCTTGTTTTTCTGTATTTTTAAGAGTTGCTCTAAATATTTTCCAACTAGCTATTATTATTTCTTCCAGTGATTGTGACTTTTCTAAATCTTCAATTTTTTTATTAAATTCTTCTTTCATACAAAAAACCTCTTTTCAAAATTAGGCTTATTATACCAAAAAAATGAATAATTTTCAACAACTATTCATTTATATTGCAATTAAGATTAAATTTTATTCTTAATATTACATTTTGATAACACATTATTTATTTCAGTTCTATAATTATTAGTAATTCTTTGTAGTGATTCATCAGTTATATAAAAACTATTGTTTTTAAAGATAGAAATATCTAGTTCATTTACTATTCGAATATCATCTTCAAAAGTTAAATCAGTATGACCTAGTATATTTATTAAATAAGATAACTGCCGCTTTTTAACAATACTTTCTTCTTTCTTTTGATTAAAGTCACAAGCAAGAACAGTTCCTATTACATATCTTTGTCTTATAGGAAATTGTAAATTGCCTTTATTTACTATCTCATTAAGATAGTCTTCTCCTTTAACACAAAGTATTTCATACTCTTTTGAATTTTTATCTAAACTATTAAGATAATTTAATAAGATATCTTTAGTTATAATGCCATTTTTCTTATATAATTCTAACAATGTATATTCAAATAAAACAGCAGAAGCATCAGAATAAGTATCAATAAAACGATTTTGTTTTCTGATTTTTATTTCATCTTTATCATATGAAGTATTATTAAGCAAATACTCTTCCATGAGAAACTCCATAGCTATAGTTGATGTTTCCCCTAAAAAACTTTTAATAGTACTATTTTGATACTTTAACTGACTGAACTTATGAGTAATTTCATGAACGGTAGTATAAATATCATTTATGTTATTTTGATAATTAATTATTACTTTGCCATCACTTCTAACTTCTGATAAATCAGTTCCTTCAAAAGGAACAAATTCCACACTTGGTTCTTCTTTTCCATTATAATTATTTTTCTCTTGTAATATATTAAAATACATCGATGAATAATTATCATTTAAATTATAAAGAAAATCACCTACTATATTTAGGGAGTCATTTAAAGAAACATATTCTTTAAATGATTCTTTTACAATATTTGGAGTGTTATCTATAATAATCTTGGCTAATTTAACTGTTTCCTTAAGAAAGGTAAGTTCTTTGGCTCTATTTTCGTCTCTTAAAGTATTTTCTAGTATTTTATTTAATCTTTCATAATTTCCATCTTCTACCTCAATTATTCACTCAAAATAAGTAACTCTATAGCTATATCTTTATCAGCCTTTCCTGTTTTCAGTTTCAAGTCTAAGTCAGCTAGTTTTAAAATAAATTGTTTAACTTCTTTAATAGAACTATATCTACCAAGCTCTAGTATCTTTTTAGCTCGATACGGATGAACAGCTAACTTTTTAGCTATTTCTTCTTCTCTATAGCCTCTATTATTAAGTAGTTTAACTTGATATAAAAGACGATACTGACTCTCTAATAATCCCATCAAAGAAAATACCTCTATATTATAATTTTTTAACTGATTATATAATGTAAGAGCTTGTTTTTTATCTTTAAGTCCAATCGCTCTTATTAAATCAAACGATAATTGATCTTGCTTTTCTAAAGGTATTGGTAGTAAAGAAGCCACATCTTGATTAGTTATTTCTTTGCTATCTATTTTATATAGTTTTAATTTCTCACACTCTTGGTAAATAGTATCATAACTATCATTTACTCTAGATAATATATTAGTAACTACTCCATTTTCCAATTTATAACCAGTAAGTTCTTTCTTTATATAGCCATCTTTACTAGGATTAAGTTCTAGAAAAGTCATCTTTTTCTTTAACTCTTTACCAATTTTCTTTCTATCATCCATTTTATTTACTGTTAGAAAAAATAAGGTGCTATCAATTTCTTGGTCCAAGTACCTTAACAAATGACTAAGACTTTGTTCCTCTTCAGTTGAATTAGCAGTTAAAAAACTAGCATGATTTGCTATGACTACTTTTAAAGGAGTTAAGAAAGATACTGTATCTAGGTCTTCTAAGACAGTAGCTAAATCAGTCTCTTCTAAATCATAAGTAGTAATAGATGCCTCCATAAAACCTTTTTCTTTAATGATTTTAGCTATTTCTCTTTCTAATAACATACTAGATGAAGAAAGAAGCAAATAATTATGCTGCCTCATTTATTTGCTCCACTAAATATTTATAAACTTCATCAAGTTTTTCTAAAGTCTTACCGCCACCTTGGGCAAAAGTAGCACTACCACCACCATTACCATTTGAAATACTTGCTATTTGTTTAACTAAGTAACCAGCACTTAAACTAGCTATCTTGTTACGGCAAATAAAGTTTACACTATTATCTTCTTTAATATTAACTATGAATACTAAAGAATTATCAACTTTATTTGCTAAAGCATCCATTATTGTTTTTAAGATATCCATCTCTTCATTATTAAATGTTAAATATAAGAAATTCTTATCATTTATTACTTTAAGATTAGTTAAATATTCATCTACTTTATTTAGACTTTGTTTTTCTTTTTCTTCTTGGAACTTTCTCTCAAGCGTTTTAACCTCTCCTTGAACGTATGATAATTCATTACGATTAAACACTATATCACGATAACTCTTTGGAGCACTATTATCAATAGTAACATCAAAAGTAAGATCAATGCCTAACTTCTTAGCTTGTTCAAGTATCTCTTTAGATTTCATTAATAACTTAACCATTTCATCATTATAAGGCTTAATAAGTTCAAATAAAGTTGTCTCTATCTTCTTATTAGTACAAGCTTCTATTCGGTAAGTATTACTTCCTTTAGATTCAAATGAAGAAATAGCAAATCTTTTAATATCTTTAGTATTAGCTATATGGGTACCACCACATAGTTCCATCGATTTATCAATCTTAACCACTCTTACAGTCTCATCATATTTTTCTCCAAATAAAGCCATAGCTCCTAACTCTTTGGCCTTATCAAGTGGCATAACTTCAGTTGAGGTTATTATTCCTCTATCTATCATTTCATTAACCATATCTTCCACTTGGTATAGTTGTTCATCAAAAATCTTACCAGTATAAGTAAAGTCAAAACGAAGTTTACTATCATCTACATAACTACCTGCTTGCATAATCTTAGGACTAACAATTGTTTGTAAGGCATACTGTAACATATGCACACTACTATGGTTAGCTTCAATATTATGACGACGTTCTTTATCAATAATAACTTCACACTCATCACCAGTAGTAATCTTGCCAGATAATAATTTTACTTTATGAATATGTTGACCATTTGGTCCTTTAAAGACATCTACTACTCTAGCGGTAAAGTTTTTACCTGTAATCATACCAGTATCTGCTACTTGTCCACCACTCTCAGCATAGAAGCAGGTCCTTTTTAAAGCAATATAACCATCATGATCAAGTTCTTTTTCAAGACTATCTTTACTAAAGATAGCAAGTACACTACTCTTTAGGCGATATAGTCCATAGACAAAAGTAGAAGGTTTCTTAAAGTCCATTAAAACTTGTTTTTGTTTAGCCATAGAAGTCTTATTACGATTACTCTTCTTAGCAGCTTCTCTTTGTTTATTCATATAATCAACAAAGCCATCTTTATCTACCTTATATCCTTTTTCAGTAGCAATCTCTTCGGTTAATTCAAGTGGGAAACCAAAGGTATCATAAAGTTTAAAAGCATCATAACCAGATACAACTCCATCAGTTACAGTTTCTAAGATATCATCAAGTTTAGCCATACCTTGTTCAAGAGTTTTCAAAAATAATTTTTCTTCTTCTAGTATTAAAGCTTCAACTTCCGCTCTTTTTGCATATAATTCTTTATAGAAATCACCCATAGTCTCACAAACAGTTCCTACTAATTTATAAAGGAATGGTTCATTAAAGCCTAATTGTTTACCAAATCTTGAGCTTCTTCTTAAAAGACGTCTTAAGACATAATCTCTTCCGGTATTTCCAAAACTTGCTCCATCAGAAAGGGCAAATGTTATTGCTTTAATATGATCAGCGATTACTTTAAATGAGGTTTGACCGTTATAAAGAATACCTGACATTTCTTCTATTTTAGCTAGTATTGGTGTAAATAAATCTGTTTCAAAACTAGAATCTACATCTTGGAAAATTGTACACCATCTCTCAAGTCCAGCTCCAGTATCAATATTCTTATGAGGAAGCTCTTTATACTTTTCACGAGGTTTTCCTTCTTCTGATTGAAACTGTGAAAAGACATTATTCCAAATTTCTATATATCGTTCTTGTTCATCATCATTTTTAAACTTTTCAAAAGCATCATGATTTGGATCATACTTTTCCCCACGATCAAAGAATATCTCACTATCTGGTCCACAAGGTCCACTACCTATTTCCCAAAAGTTCTCATCAAGTTTTATCATATGGGAAGGATCCATCCCAAGTTCTATCCATTTGTTTAAGGCATCAGCATCATCTGTATAGACTGTTACATATAGTCTATCTTTAGGAATAGCAAACCACTTATCACTAGTTAATAGTTCAAAAGCAAAACTAATCGCCTCATTCTTAAAGTAATCACCAATCGAAAAGTTACCCATCATCTCAAAGAAAGTATGATGACGTCTTGTTACACCTACATTTTCTATATCATTAGTACGAATACATTTTTGAATATTAACAATTCTTCTACTTTCAGGAATAACTGTTCCATCAAAATATTTCTTTAAAGGAGTTACTCCAGCATTAATCCATAATAGAGAATCATCATCTCTTGGAATTAAGGGAGCACTTTCTACGTATTTATGTCCATGTTCTTCAAAATATTTTATCCATAATGATCTAATCTCATTACTAGTCATCTTTCTCATCTTTATCTACTCCTTCTATTAAATCCTTAATCTTTGCTAAGTCTTTCTCATATTTTTTCATACTACCATTATTTAAAAGGTAATAATCAGCATAAGCGATAGGTCCACCTTTAGCTGAGTTTTCTATCTCAGTAACATCTCTTCTTACAATTTCTTCCTCATTAAAGGCTCGTTCCTTTCGCTTAGATATTCTATCATACCTTAATTTTTTATCACAGACAATAGCAATTACTACTAAATCTTTAAATTCTTCTTTTAAAATTTTATATTCATCCCAAGAATATAATCCATCTAAAATAACATTACCTTCACTATATAGTTTTTTAATCTTTGGTAACAGAAGTTTAGCCACTACTCCCATACCATGCTCTTTTCTAATTTTTTCTCTAAATTCTTTCTGACTTTCTGGAGTTATTTCTATTCCTTCTTCTTTCATTTTCTCATAAATAACTCCACCAAAATAAACTAAGCTATATCCTTTATTATTAAAATAGGAAGAAGCAATACTCTTCCCACTACCAGCCATTCCTACTATTGCAACTATTTTATTCATCTTTTATCCTCCACTATTTTTAAAGCTTCTAACTTTAAACTTTCCATATCTTTATTTTCTACTATATAATCAAAATCTTGATAATCATCTAAATCTATTTCGGTTTGATGATTTTTTTCTTTATTAGTTAACTTATTATCTTTTTTATTGGTTAGTAATATAGTCTTGATATTAGGATACTTTTCTTTTAATACTTCTATTTCATGAACTAATCTACCATCAGTAATAAGTCCTACATCGTAATAGTCATCAAGCACTTCTATTGTCGTAATTAAATAGTCAAGGAGAAAATCTTTCTTCTTTAGTTTTAACTGTAAGATGTCATAACCTAGTGTTTGCAATAGTTCTCTTGGTTTTTCATCCTTTTCTTTATCATAATTAAAGTAGTCCTCTGCCCAACTATACAAAGGAGCAGTTAATTTTAAAATACAAACTTTGTTATTATTTTTTTCTTCTTCTTGTTTAATAAGTTTAGCAAAAGTATCTTTCCCTGCTCTTGCTTTACCACAGATTAAATAAAGTTTCATCTTACCACCTCGACTTAGTCTAATTCTTCTTTTTTGTTTAGAGAATGAAACTTCTCTCCTACTCCTGTTTTTTCATCAATAAACTCTAAAATTATCTTTAAGCTAGCAATAACAGGAGTTGCCACTATCATTCCTATCATACCAAAGAAATAGTTAAAAATCAATAGTCCGAGCATGATGGTAACAGGGTGTAATTTCATTGTTTTACCCATAATTAAAGGCTGATAAAAGTTGTTTTCTAATGTTTGACAAACCATAATTGACACGATAGTTAAGATA
The DNA here is from genome assembly GCA_934177995.1 of uncultured Bacilli bacterium. Classification (GTDB taxonomy): domain Bacteria; phylum Bacillota_I; class Bacilli_A; order RF39; family UBA660; genus Onthousia. The sequence goes on along the minus strand of CAKPPW010000006.1, from coordinate 9,695 downwards.
CCTACTTTAGGGTTCATTGAAAAACCAACAAATAAGGCAGGTACCGCTCCAATCCATGGACCAATATAAGGAATTACATCAGTTACAGCACAAAACAAAGCAAATAGTAAAGGTGCTTTTAAACCAGCTAGGGAAAGACCAATCGCTTGGGTTAAGAAAACAAAGAACATGACTATTAACACTCCTTGAACATAATTTCTTAACTTACCATTAATCCTTCGCATCAAGTCTTTAGCATTATCATGATAAATATCAGGTATTAGTGATAACATATGTTTCTCACTTTTTTTAAAGTCAAACAAGATATAAAAACCAATCATAAAACCTAGTAATATATTGGCTCCACCACTTATTATTTTACTAACTGTTTTAAATAACATAGTAGGTAGTGTCTCTGTCATATTCTTACCAATAGATTCTATTCTACTAATAATATCAGTCTCATAACTAGCAAGTAGGGAATTATCAAAAGAAGCAAAGAAGTTATCAACACCTTTTTTAGTTTTATCAATAAGAGAAGGAAGAGCATTAACAAGATCAGTAATACCGGTAGCAAAAGATGGGATAACAAAGTAGCATAATACTACTACTAAAACAACTAAAAGAAGATAAGTTATAATACAAGCCACTACTCTATTCATCTTCTTTTCCATCTTAGTAACTAATGGATCTAAAAGCCAAGCTATTAACAAGCCAATAAAGACTGGAGAGATAACTTTTAAAATATCAAGAATAAAATCTAAAATCTTCCATTCCTTAACAACGTAAGTAACTAATAAAGCAACTAGAACAAGAACTAAAATATGAACTAGTTGTAATACTTTATTAGAAGTCTTAATAAATTTATTTAATTCTTTTTTATCTACTTTTTCGCGAAACATCTTAGCACCTTCATTTCTATTTCTTAGTATACCACTTATCTTTACATTTAAAAAGAATTTTAATAAAATATAGGTGGTGATTTAAATGCAAGTAATTAAAGAAAATGTAAGCTATCAAGAAGAGATAAAACACTCTAAGTTTATTACTTTATTATATAAGGTTAATAATATAGATGATGTTAATTACTATTTAAAAAAGGTAAGAGAAGACTATAAGGATGCAACACACTACTGTTATGCTTTTAATCTTTTAAATACTAGTGGTTATAGTGATGATAAAGAACCAAAAAATACAGCTGGAAGACCAATGCTTTTTATACTAACTTCTAATAATATTATTAATATTTTAGTTATTTCCGTTCGCTACTTCGGTGGTATCAAACTAGGTACTGGTGGTCTTTTAAAAGCCTACACTAATGGTCTATTGGAATCTCTTAAAAAGTCTATTCTTTTAAATGTAGTAAGTGGTTATTTAATAACTTGTGAATTTAGTTATGAAAATGAAAAAAAATACTCTTACCTATTTAAGGATAAGAATATTTTATCTAAAGTTTATCAAGATAGATGTATCTACACTTTAGAAGTAGATGAAACATTTCTTGATAGTTTAACAAATTTACCTGGTCTTAACATTACTAATAGAGTTGAACAGTTAATTGAAGATAAATAATTATTTTATAAACCAAGAAGCAATGGTATCGTAGTCTCTATATCCTACTTCTTTTTTTATTAATTTTCCATCACGATAAACTTCTAATGTTGGAATACTCATAACACCATGTTCCTTAGCAATATTTTCAAACTCATCAACATCTATCTTAATGATTTTTACCCCTTCAAAGTGTTCTTCTAACTCTTCTAGTACTTCTCCTACCATTTTACAAGGTCCACACCAAGTAGCATAAAAATCTACTAAGACATCACCAGTTGCTATTAGTTCTTGAAACTTAGTCTCATCTTCTAAATAAATCATTTTATCATCACCCTTCATATTTATTAGTTACAGTATCTAAATTATTAATATCAATTATCTTTTTATTAGTTTCTAATTGTTTAACTTCATCTACAGTAACTATTTTATTCTTTAATAGTATATCAATTACTTTTAAATTTAAACTATTTTCACTATTGCTTTTATCAAGTGCCATAATTTCTTCAAGTGTTGTATTAATTCCACCAAAGCTATCTTTTAAGACTGGTGTATCTTCCATAATAGATTTTCTAACTTTAGAATTCATAAAATCATCATTACTACTTAATGGTATCATTAAAATATTTAAAGCGATAAACATTATTATATAACCTTCTATTATTCCTAAGACAAAACCAAAGATTCTATTAGGTAAAATTAGTATTACTGTAGCATCTACTATCTTACTAATTATTCCTGATAGACTAACAATTATTCTTAGAATAAAATGAAAGATAATTAACAGTACGAGAAAAGCTATTAATTGATAAAAGATAATACTTAAAGAACTAAGAGGACCAAAGACAGAATTTACTCTAAATGGTGGAAATAAATTAATTAGAAAACTTGCTAATAGACCTTTTAATAAGAATGCTAAAATTATAGCTGCTATATTACCTAGCACCACTGCTGCTTCTTTAATCACTCCTCTTTTTAGTCCTAAAATACCAAAACATAAAATAATTAAAACAATAAGTATACTAATATTATTAATATTTTCCATAATCCAAATCCTTTCTATATTTTTATTATAACTATATTTTTTAAAATATGCTATACTAAATTAAATGAGGTGGAAAAAAATGAACGAAGTCATAAGAGTAAGTGACAAGACAAAAGCTAAAATGATTGAATATTATAAAGATAAGAAGAAAGATAAAGAGATTCCTTATGTAGTTTTTCAAGCTGTTGATATGGATACTACTATTACAATGTACACATCTGGCAAGGTTATGTTTCAAGGAAAAAGTGCTGATGTTGATGCTGCTATGTGGAAAGAAATGGATGGGATAGAATCTACTCCTAAAGTTAATACTAATGATAATAAGTATCACAATTGTTCTTCCGTTGGTAGTGATGAAGTTGGTACTGGTGATTATTTTGGTCCCATAGTAGTAACAGCTACTTATGTTCCAAAAGAAGAAGTTAAGTTTTTAGAAGATTTAGGTATTAGAGATAGTAAAAAGCTAACTGATGAGTTTATCTTAGCTAATGCTCCTATTCTTGCTAAAAAGCTAACCTACCGTAGTCTTATTTTAAATAATATTGATTATAATAAAAATTATACCAAAGATTTTAATATGAATAAGATAAAAGCTATTATGCATAACAAAGTCTTATATCAGTTAATGCATGAAGTTAATCCAAAAGTTGATTATATTATTGTAGATGAATTTGCAAGAGAAAAAAGATACTATGAATATCTAAACGGAGCAAAAGAGATTCAACGTGGTATTACTTTTATGACTAAAGCGGAAGATAAGAATCTTGCTGTTGCTGCTTCTTCTATCATTAGTAGATATATTTTCTTAAAAGAGTTTGATAAATTATCAGATAGTATTCATATACCTCTTTTAAAAGGAGCTTCTAAAGAGGTAGATAAAATTGGCGAAGAAGTAGTTGAAAAATATGGAGAAGAAAAACTTAAAGAGATAGCTAAATATAATTTTAAAAATACAGAAAGAATATTAAAGACGATCATTTATTGACCGTCTCTTTGTTTATTATCTTTTTCTATAGTATGCTCCAGTAAATTGTCTTCCTGCTTTAGACTTATCGTCTCTTGCAGCACTATTAGAATAGTAATTTGGATTAGTTATAGTATCATCATTAAGTACTATAACCGAATCTTCTGGCAAGTATTTCATTATTTCTTTATAATAATTTTTATTAGTATTTTTTTGTCTTCTATATCTAAATTATTTAGATTTGTTGATAGTCTATCTACCGTATTAGCAAGTTTTGTAGTATCTTTTTCCTTTAAACTAGATGCTATTTTAGTTAATTGGCAATTTCGACTAGCCAATATTCCATATGTCATGTCTTTTGTCATCTTCATTACTGGTTTTCGTACTCCTGTTGATATTTTTTGTGAAAAATTTAAAATATCTCTTTTCGTTTGGTATGTTTCTGTAGTATAATTAGTCATGTAAGCAACCTCCTAAGTTTTTGTTTAGTATATATAATTATAATACCAATAAAATTATATCAAATTTAGGTGTTGCTTACCTTATTTTAGAGCAAAAAAGTGAATTTGTAGAAATACATATTCACTTTTTTATGTCAAGAATTATTTTTACCGAAACTCAAAATTTAAAAGTTGTATACCACCATACAAAGTACAAATAAAAGGACTGTTTTTTCTAAACAGATCCTTTTTAAACTATCTTTTTAAGATTTTATCTTTATAATATACACCAAGTACAAATGTACCAATTAATACTAAGATAGCTCCAACTACATAGAAAATACCTGTTTTTTTAGAAGTGTTTGGTACATCTTCAATTGGTTTAGCATTAAACATAGTAGTTGTTTGAATGTCCCCTGTTTCCTTAACTTCAAAAGTTACAGTCGATGTATTTAAAACATAACCTTTAGGGGCAACCACCTCTTTTAAAGTATAAATACCAACTGGTAGTCTTTCAATATAATAAGGTTCTTTAGATGAAGTCCATTCTTTAATATCCTTACCAGACTCATCACTAATAGTAAGCGTAGCTCCTTCCACTTCTTCACTATTAGCCATATCTTTTTTACTTATATAAACCTTAGTAAAATCATTAGTAAAGTTAATAAAACTTTCATTTTCATCATTTATTGTAAAGTAAACTAAATTAGAATTTAGAACTATTGAATCTGGAACCTTTGTTTCTTTTAAGTAATAATCCCCATTTAAAAGTTCACTACTAGTTATACTAGTATCTTTAATAGCTAGTTCCTCTACTTTAGTTCCATCACTCTTATAAAGAGTAAATGAATAGCCTTTATCAGCTGTAATAGTAACTTTCTTATTACTTATTCCAATAGATAATATATCGTTCTTAATAGTTTCTGTCTTAACTTCACCAGTATTCGTTACATTAAAGTATATTTTTGAATTAGAAGTAATATAACCAGCTGGTGCTTTTACCTCTTCTAAGATATACTTTCCAACTTTTAAACCTTTAATAGGTGTTGCTTCTTCTTCTGATATAAATACTATCGGTTCAAAATCACTATAAGTTACACTACTTAACTTTAGAGTAGCTCCTTTAATATATTTCTTAGTCTTAGCATCTATCTTACCTAGTTTTATTTCATTTAATTTATTTTTTAAAGTAATGGTAAAGTCATAATTACTACTACTTATAGTAAATTTATGTAGACTATTATCAAGTACATAACCATATTTAGTACTTTTTTCTCTTAAGTAATAATCTCCTTCTTTTAATGCTTTTAAAGAAGAAATATCTGTTTTAGTATCAGTTGTAGTAAATGTTCCTATCACATTCTTAGAACTATCTAATAATTCAAATAATACTCCTGCTATTTGTTTATTAGTATCAGCATCTACTTTACTTAAACTTACTTTTATCTTTTTATTTTCAATAGTAGAAGTTACTTCTTGATCTGTATTAGTAATAACTATTTTATTCTTAGTAGTATTTTTTATATAGCCATTAGGTGCTTCTATCTCTTCTAAATAATAAGTACCTGATTTTAAACCAGTAATAGTAGTTAAATTACTCTCACTAGTAAATTCTTTTACAGTTTTACCATCACTATCAGTAAGCCTCATTTTAGCTCCTGCTAGATATTCTTTAGTAGTAGCATCTATCTTGCCTAGTTTTAAGCTATTCTTCTTATTTTTAAATACTACTTGTAGATTATTAGTAGTAGCAGTTACTTCAAAAGCTACTTTTTCTTTATTAAGAACATATCCACTAGGAGCTTCTATCTCTTCTAAGTAATACTTACCTACTGCTAGTTTGTCCAAGAGATATGCTTCTTTTGTCGTAGTAAAGGTTTTAACTATTTGATTATTACTATTTAAGATATTAAACTTAGCATTAGCAAGAACTTCATTAGTATCAGCATCTACTTTAGTAATACTTACTTGATTAGTACTGTTATAGAATGTTACTGTTTGTACTTCAGTTTGATTATTACTAATAGTAAACTCTACTGTTGCATCACTCTTAGTATAACCACTAGGAGCAGCTTCTTCGATAACTTTATAGGTACCTACTTTTAATCCTTTAATACTGTGACCAGTAGTTGTTGTTACAAAAGTATCAATTACTTCACTAGTATCTTTATTAATAACTTTCAAAGTAGCACCTGCTAAAATAGTATTAGTCTTAGCATCTTTCTTAACGATAATCGTCTCGTTTTGTTGATCAGCATAATCTAGAGTTATCTTTGGATTAGTACTACTTAAAGTAAATTCTTTTGCAGCAGTATTTAGAGTATATCCATCAGGAGCAGTTACTTCTACTACTTTATAAGTTCCAAGTGAAAGACCAGTTATTTTAGTATAGTCATTTGTAGTAGTAATAGTCTTTACTGTTTGATTAGCACTGTTTACTATTTTTAAGACTGCCCCGCTTACTACTTGCTTAGTAACACTATCTATCTTTCTGATTGATACTTCCGCTTGACTATTAGTTATTGTTTTTGTTTTATTTAAGTCATTACTTGTTATAGTTATATTAGATGTCTTATCTGTTATGTAATAACCACTAGCAGCTGCTGTTTCGGTAATTTCATAAGTACCTGGTAACAAATTAGATGTTACATGAGAAGTGGTTGTCGTAGTAAAACTGTCTACTATTTCATTAGTTGCTAATCTCTTAATAGTAAAATTAGCTCCAGCTAAGTTATTATTATTAGTACTATCTATCTTGTTAATAGTAATACTTCCTACTGGCATATTAAGACTAGTAGATATTTGTTTAGATGTTACATTAGCAGCCAGTAAGGATACAAATGACTTTTGCATTGTATCTTTCATACCCTCTGGTGGTTCATAACCATAAGTTTTATAATCTTTATAGTTGTTAATAATATCAATATTTATACTAGATGCTTTCTTTATCTTTGCTAAAGGTATTCTAATTTTAAAGCCTTTATCTTTAGCTATAGCACTATTAGTAGTTATTACATTATTATTTTCATCAAGTATTTCTATATCACTTGCTAAAATATCACTACTAGAAGCGACTACTTTATAGTTAATAAACTCATCAGTATTAGAAGTTATTCTCATGACATTACTGATTAGATAAGTATTATCACTATCAGTAGATAATGTTCCACTACTTACACTAAAGGTCGGATTAGTAATATTAGTAGTGTTTTTAGCATTCATCGCTTCTGTTACTAAGTTATTAATTACAGTATAATAACTACTTTTTATAATTGAACTTTTCTGATTAGCAGTAAGCACTCCATTAGTAGTATCACTTACTCCGGCAGATCTATCTTGATAAAGCCATACTGCTATCTGAGTTAAATAATTATCATTCTTATCATTACCTGTTAAACTTTTATTAGGATAACCATTTTTTATTATATAAGTATATCCATCATCAAGTGGTGTATCAACTTTTGTTACTGTTTGAGATGGAGCAAAGTCTTTATTTTTTTCAAGACAATATACAGTATACTTATTGCCATTATCATCCGTTCCATAGAAAGGTACTAAAGAAATAGCTTCCTCGCCTTCTAAGTCATCAAAAAGACTTACTCTATCAGACACAACATTACCAGTACTAGTAACTAATTTACTAGGTGCTTCACTACTTTCTAAGGCTGCATAAGATGTCAAAGTTTTTTTAGCAAAAATTCCACCTATCACAACAACTAAAACCACTACTATTTTTAATAAACTTTTAGTATTAATTTTCTTCATATATAACACCTATCCTCTTATCATAAAACAAGTATACCATAAAGCAAAGCAAAAAAGAAGATAGAAGCTATAGATTTTTTATTTACAATATTATAAAAATTCTTATCTTAATCTTCCTCTTGAATTATTAATTATTTGATAATCATATAATCTTTCAAGTTGTTCATCATCTATATGAATTATTTTACCACCTTTAGGATTAATTCTTTTACCACCAAAAACTATCCATATTGCATCAAGTGGCATGTCTGGCATTGAAGCATCACCATCAGTAAAAATTATTTTATTTTCAACTCGTCTTGAGAAAGCACCTACAACAACATCAAAGTCAGTACCTCCACCACCTTCAAATTGCATATTTTCTATATCTTTTTCTGTTCTTATCTCATGGAATCCATAAAATTCTGTATCAAAACATCCTACTTTCAATTTTGAATATTGTAATATATTCTTACATTCTCTTAAAAAGTTCTTTAATAATACTTCATTTATTGAGCCACTTGTGTCAAGAACAATTTCAGTTTCCGGCATTGGTTGTTCTTCTAAATTAGCACTAACTACACCATCTTCTAATGTTGCATTTTTATAAGACCAATCAACATCATATTTAATTGCCTCTCTTAAAACATATCTCCAATCAATTAATGGTTTAGCAGTACCTATATCATTAACTGTTCTAATATCTCTATTCGTCGATATACCTGCCTGTGATGCTTGTTTTAAAATTGCCTCTTTTAATTCTTCTAACTGTTTTTTCTTATCTTCAAGATTCTTTTTAAAAGCACCTTTTTCACCCATACTTTTAAGTTCTTCCTGTTTCTTTTCAAGTTCAATTTTCTCTTTATCTTTTCCTAATAATTTATCTAATAAACTCTCTTTTTCATCAGATTTTTCTTGTTGTTCTTTATGCTTTTTTACTGCTTGTTCCCACATACTATGAGTATCATGTCCAACATCTTGTTTTGATTTATCTTCTTTTTGTGAATCCTTCCCAGATCCACCCACCTGTTCTTGTGATTGTTTTTCTTGTTGTTGTGAACTTACACTTTCTGAATTGGCTTGCTCTTGTGATTGAGGCTGTTGTTGATTATTTCCACCTTGACTACCACCACTACTTTGTTGTTGATCTTGTTGCTGATTACCTTGTTGATTTTGTTGACTATTACCTTGTCCACTTTGTTGTTGTCCTTGCTGTTTTTCTTGTAATAATTTTTCATATAATTGTTCAGCATCATAATTAATAGCTTCTGTCATATCAACACCACCCGGTGCAATTTTTAAACCATCTCGTTTTAAAAATTGATTAATAACACCATCAGTAGCAACATTCCATAATTCATGATCCTTGCCTTCACTTCTTAATATATGATTGAAGGCAATATGACATACTTCATGGGCAAATATAAAAGTTTGTTCTAAAACACTTAATTTCTCTAAATATTCCGGATTATAATATATTGTTTCTCCGTCTGTGCCTGCGGTTGGAATATCTTTGTTTTCTTTATAACCTACACTTGCTACTACACTCCCAAAAAAAGGATATTTAACAAGCATTTTTCTTTTTAACGCTACTATATCGTATTTCATAACTTACACCTCAAATTCGTGAAACTAATGAAAATATCTCTTCATTTATTTTATCTTTACTTATTTCATTTGCAGTAACTATTATTACACAATTTTTAGGTAATTCAAATGTAGATATTTTTCTATATTCTAGTAATTCACAAAACTTTAACTGTTCATCCTTAGAAATAGTATCTATTTTATCAATTACTAATATTCTACTATCATTTGTACTAAGTATTTTATCAAGCCATTTTGGTGGCATAAAATTTTCTCCCTCATAATGACCATTTAAGTTTTTAGCATCGATAGTAGCTGGTAGTACAACAGCAATATCCATATCATTAAAAGACATAAAGTCAATTAAAAGTGGTGCAACATTTGC
>CAKPPW010000005.1 GCA_934177995.1 uncultured Bacilli bacterium | reverse complement strand
TTGTTACTTTTGAGGTATCAAAATTACTTACATCTAGACTTGTTAATCTGCTACAATTAGAAAACATATATATCATACTTGTTACTTTTGAGGTATCAAAATTACTTACATCTAGACTTGTTAATCTGCTACAATTAGAAAACATATATATCATATCTGTTACCTGTGATGTATCAAAAGTACTTAAATCTAGATTTGTTAAACTGCTACAATATTGAAACATACCATACATTCTTGTAGTTTTTGCTGTATCAAGAGCTGATAAATCCATTGATGTTACATTTTTAAACCCATAAAAATAATCTATCATACTTTCATTAGCAATAATCCCATCTTTTCCACCAATTGTTAGTTTATAGGTACTATTACCACTTTCATCATCTTCTACATATGCCATTACTGAACCATCACCTGCTTCTGACATATCCCAACTTTCCGTTGCGGTCTCTGGTACTATATTATCTTTTTTTGTAGTAATACTTGTTATTTTTGATTTGTAATCACTAGTATGAAAATCTGTTGATGGTCTGCTATCAACATCCATAGTATATGCTTTCAACTTACTACCTGTTGGTGCTTCTTTTACTTTTCCATAAGCATTTATCTTAACACTAAATGATAGGCCTCCTCCATATCCTTGTGGATTATAGCTTTCATCTACATACATTCTAAGACGATATTTAGTTGTTTCACTTGCACTCATTGTTCCTGTTGCAAGACTCATCATTCCAGCTGGTCTTCCTGTCTTTGTGTTTTCACTTGTCTTTGTAGTAAACACTTTAGGAGACATTACTTGTGTTTCTGTTCCAGTACTATCTAGTTTTGTTAAATAGAGTTTTATGTTTTTACCATCTATCTTTTTAGCTGATGATGATGTTATATCTTCTGCTGCTATCTCCCAGTTAATATTAGCATCTCCTTGAATAGTACTTTTAACTGTAAAATCAAAGTATTCTCCTTCGGTTAATCTTACTTTTCCTGTGGCATCTGTTGTTGGTAAGGCTCCTGTCATACTAATAGTATTACTTGACTCATCATAGCTCATTGACAAGACACCTGTTGTTATAGTATTAGTTTTTTGGCCAGTACCAGTAAACTGAAAGGCGGCATAACTAATACCTACTATCATTAGAACTAGTATTAAAACGAGTCCGATTGATAGTAATAATTGTTTTTTGTTATTCATTCTTCTTTACACCTTCTATTTTATTTACACCAAAAAACAAGATAAGACTAGCTTATCCTGTTATTAGTGCACGATAAAAAGAAGTAATTAAACTATATAAAATGCCCCCCCCATGTTAACTGATTGTAAACTTGACATATTGGTTGACACTGTCATATATATCTAGCTCCTTCCTTTTATCTTATATCTAAAGTTTATCATGGAGTGAAGTGGTTATTCAACTACTTTTTAACTTTAAAGTAAAAATTATGTTAATTATTGTCTAGCAATAATTATAGTAGCATAGTAAGTTCTTTTTTACTTAAACCAGTATATTTCATTATCTTGTCTAAGGATTCTTTTCCTTGAAGCATTATTTTTGCTATAGCTAATTTTTCTTTATTAGCTCCTTCAGATAAGCCTAAGCTTTTTCCTTCAGCCAGTCCCAAACTTTTTCCTTTGGTCAACCCCTCAGCTAGTCCATCATCTCTGCCACTAGCATATTCAGAGTTTTTCTCTTTTCTAATAACTGCTTCATAGTCATAGTAAGCATTAAATTCATCGTTTAGTTTTAGTTTTTCAAGTTCGCTCATTATTATTAATCCCTCCTTATAGTTTCCTACTATTTCTTTTAATTCTTCCATGCTCTCACTGGTTAAAATAGAACACAGTGTAGCAAGCTCATTCTTACCATTATACTTAATGCCTTTAAAATTACTTAGATATACCTCATAACTTTCAATACCATCTATTTTAGTATGATAAACATTATCTCTAAAACTGTAAGTGACTAACTTAGCATCTTTCTTTTCAAAGTAAGAATTGTTTAGACTTATTTGTACAACTTTTCTAGCCTTGTAACTATCACCGACATTTTAGGCTAATCTAAATAGATAATTATATTGTTTTCTTCTTGTCCAGCATGTCATTTCATAATTAACTTCTAGATTAACAATGGTAGAATCTTTCTTAAATAATAAATCAAGACGATAATCTTTTATATGATTACCAGTATTTAACTCTTGATCTATTAACGTATAATCACTAAGATCTATACCAGTTGCCAAATAAATAAACTTATAGATGATATACCTTGTATCAGTACTTTTTACTAAATACTTTATAGTAGTATCATATAATGGTTTTATAAATTTCTTTGTCATATTCCTCCCTTCTTTGGACAAGTAGTTAAAGGATAACAGATATGAATATCACTTTGCAAATAGCCAATTTTCAAAATTCACTCTTCCAAATTAGGGGTTTTATTAAATTCAACCCTTCAATTTAGTAAATTGAGGGTATATTTTTACCGAGATTTACTAAATTAGCATATGACAAAAAAATTTTTAATTATTTTATATCATAGATACTTACTTATTACTATAACTATAGAATAATTTCTTAATATTTTAACTTTTCCCGTACTAAAAAAGATGACTACATCATCATGTCATCTTCTAAATCATAAATTGATGCAATCATCTTATGCTTTAAGCTTTCAAGTTTAGCCGGATTGTTTTTGAAATATAAATACATTCCACCAGCCATTCCGGCCATAACTGATAAAGATATCATCATTTTTTTACTCATAATATTATGCCTCCCTAATCCTATTATGAGTAATTTTTTCTAAAGTATACCATTTTCTAAAAAAAGTTTTAATGATGTTCTTCTTTTCTGTTCTTGATTATTTCTAATAGCTTGTTCTAAAGCATTAATATCTCCTACTAATATTAGTTTTTTCTTACATCTAGTTACACCTGTATAAATTAGTTTTCGATATAACATCTTCCGGTAATCAAGAGTAAAAGGAACTAAAACAGTATCAAATTCACTACCTTGACTCTTATGTATAGAAATAGCATACCCTAAAGTAAAGTTTTGTAACATACTTTTAGTATATTTTACTAAATTACCATCATAATCAATATATAATTCTTTATTACCTAAAAGTTTAATTCGATCAATCACTCCAATATCACCATTAAAGACTGATTCATCTTTCATATTAGCAAGTTGAATAACTTTATCTTTTTCTCGATAGATACTTTCAGTTCCTTCAATTTCCTTTTTACTAGGACTTTTAGGATTCCATAATCTCTGTAAATGATCATTTATGGCATATATACCATTTCTATTTTTATAAATAGGTGCTAAGACTTGTAAATCATAAGAATTATAATCTTTACAAACATCTTCTATCACCTTAATTATTTCATTATCCCTACAAGGAATAAATTCTAAGTCACTGCCACTATTTAATAATTCTTTATCAAGTATTCCTTCATTTATCCTATGAGCGAAAGGTATAATTTTAGAGTCACTTCCTTGACGATGCCAATTTTTTAAAGCATAAACAGGAAGCTCCCTACTTTCTATCATATCATTTAAAACGTCTCCGGCTGCTACTGATGGCAACTGATTAGCATCTCCTACAAAGATAATATGACAAGATGATTTTAGGCCTTTCAAAAGATTAGCTAAAAGCATGGTATCTATCATACTAGCTTCATCAATAATTACAAAAGAGACACTACTTTTATTATACTCATTTATTTGAAAACGATTAGTATCTTTATTCCATTTTAAAAATCTATGAATAGTAGAAGCTTCAAAGTTAGTTACTTCACTCATTCTTTTACTAGCTCTACCAGTTGGTGCTAACAAAGCTATTTGTTCATCTAATCTAACTTTATTAGATGATGATAATACTTTATATAAATCAAGTATACCTTTTAAAATAGTAGTTTTCCCAGTACCAGGTCCACCTGTTATAATAGCTACTTTTCTTGTAATAGCAAGTTTAATAGCTTCTAACTGCTCATCTGTATAAACTATGCCATAATGAGTTTCTATCTCTTTTATCTTCTTATCAAGATTCTTATAATTAATTTTATCTTCATGGGCTAAAAGTCTTAATCTTCTAGCAATTAAAGTCTCAGCCTCATACATTTCCTTTAGATATAATCTATCATCTTTAATAACTATTCGCTCATCTACTAACAAACTATTATAAGCATCTTCTACTACTTCTTCACTAACTCCTATTTTTAATACTCTAAATAAATAAGAATTAACCTCTTCTTTAGAAAAATAAGTATGACCATAAGTCATCGATAAAGTCTTAATTATATAAACAATAGCTCCTGCTACTCTATTAGGTGAATCTTTCTGATATTTTGCCACAAAGATACTATCAACTCTTGGAAACGATATTTCATCAATATCATAATAAATATTATATAAATTACCATCTAACACTTCATTTATTCTATCTTTGTAGTAATGATATATCTTCATACTTTCACTAGTACTAAATCCTAATTTATTAAGCATCAAAATATCTTCATAACTACCTTGATACTGCTTTAAAGCATCTTTTAAAGTCTTAGCTTGTTTTTCACTAATACCAGGTATTAATAATAAATTACTAGTATCATTTAAAATAACATCAAATGTCTTTTCTTTAAAAACAGATACTAATTTTTCTGCTGTTTTCTTACCTATTCCTTTAAATAGATTACTAGATAAAATATCAATCATTGCATCAGTCTCTTGCGGCATTATTCTATCAATAGATTTTACCTGAAACTGTTCACCATACTTTTCATGATTAGTTAAATTACCAGTCATTATATAAGTATCTATCTCATTAAGATCTGGTAAAGCTCCTGTAAAAGTTACTGTCTTATTAACTAAATTTTCTATATCAGATTCCTTTACTTTTAAAAGTCCTACTGTATAACCATTTTGACTATTATGAAAAATAATTTTTGATAATTTACCTTTTATCTCTGACATTGTACCTCCCTAGCAAGACAATTTGTCCCATCAACGGCAAAAACTTTTGCCTTAACAAACGTATTTTGTTTATGACTTCCTGCTACTTTTACAGCTAAATAGTTATCAGTATGACCAAAAGAGATATCAGGATTATCCTTTTCGATTAGTACCTCTACCTCTTTACTAATAAACTTTTCTTGATAAGCCTTTGCTAGTTCATTAGAGACTCTTAATAGTCTTCTTGCTCTATCTTTTTTTATATTACTATCAATTTGCTCCATACTAGCTGCTTTTGTTCCTGTTCTAACAGAATAAGGGAAAACATGAATCTTAGAAAAATTAAACTTCTTAGCATTATTAATCGTTTCCATAAAGTCACTTTCTTCTTCTAAAGGAAAACCTACTATTATATCTGTAGTAATAGATACATCTTTTCTTATATTTCTTAATTTATTAATTTTATCTTCAAAGTATGCAAGATCATATTTTCTATTCATTAGTTTTAAAACTTTATCACTACCGGCTTGTAAGGGAATATGAAAGTGATTTACAATATTTTCATTTTCCCTAATAATTTCTAACACTTCATCTGTTAGTTCAGTTACTTCAATACTAGATATTCTAAGTCTTTTAAGTCCTTCTAGCTTAACTAAGTTTCTTAATAAAGTAGCAAAGTTAGTATTAATATCTACTCCATAATTACCTGTATGAATACCAGTTAACACTATTTCTTGGTAACCTCTACTAAGTAGGGTTTTAACTTCACTTACCACTGTATCTAATGGTTTAGAACAACACTTTCCTCTAGCATAAGGAATTATACAGTAACTACAAAAGTTTTCACACCCATCTTGTACTTTAACAAAAGCTCTAGTTCTTCCTTCAAAGTTTTCTAAGTACATATTTTCAAAGTGAGACTTATCATTTCCTTTAGCCACTATCTTACCTTTATTAATAAAAAATTCATCTAATAAATTAACAAGTTCTCCCTTTCTTCTATTACCAATAGCAATATCAATATCAGGATCAATATTTTCTAAATTAGTCTCTATAAAACATCCCATAGCTACAATACAGGCATCCGGATTAGCTTTTCTAAAACGATGTATCATCTTTCTACTCTTAACATCTGCTTGATTAGTAACTGTACAAGTATTTATTATATAAACATCACATAAATCATCAAAAGAGGCTATCTGGTAGCCACTTTTCTTTAATTCTTGTTCAATATATTCACTTTCATAAGTATTAACTTTACATCCTAAAGTACAAATACCAACCTTCATTTTATCACTTCTTTCGGTTTATTGTATAATAAAGTTTTTTCTTGTCAACACTCTTAATTTTAGTTAGATATAAATTATCATTTGTATTTTTATTTTCTATATCATTAGCAGTAGTCATAGAACTTCTTACAAAATCTTTAAGTACAGTATCATAAGTATCAACTACTTTTCCATCTATTCTTCCTACTTCATAAGTACTAGGCACAGTTGTTGAAACTGTGTAATAAGTATCATTAGTTTCATAAAACAAATAACTGTTAAGCATATCAAGTGTTAAAGGTACATCAAAAGATAAAGATCCTCTACTTTTTTCTAGAAACTCATCTAAAGAACTTCTATATTCATAACGATATCTAAGAATCTCACTTTCTGGTGCTTTCTTTTTCTCAACAATATATTTTAATTGCTCAGCATCATCCATTCTCTGTTCTAACTGTTTTTTAGTCATTGAAAGAAAGTCTTTAAATTCTAATATCTCATCTCTTGATTTTATTAAATCTACCTTCTCTTTCCCTTCGATTAAAATAAAGTCATTATTCTTGTAATCTTTTACTTCTTCTTGATTAACAAAGTTAGTATTAAAAACTTTTTCTAAATAAACAATATCTTTCTTTTGTAAATAAATTGAATCTTTTTTTAAATTGTTTGATATTTTCATTATATTCCCTCCTAAAGTGCTTATTATTATAACACATACCTTTTCTATTTACTAGCTTAAATTAAGAATTAAATTAATAATATCATTCTGAGTAACTTTACTAAATAGTATTATTAGAAAAGCTATTAAGAGAAATGGTCCAAAAGGAATAACGTGTTCCTTATTTTTTTTATATAAAAAGATTGATACAGGTAGAGCAATAAAACTACCTAAGAAAATATTAACTATACCTAAAAGTGGTTTTAAAACTAAACCAATTACAAACAGTAGTTTCACATCTCCACCACCCAAGCTTTCTTTTTTTAGTAAAAAGTCCCCAAATTTCATTAAAGCATACATGATGAGAAAAAGAAAAATAGCTCCACCTATCATTTCTAAACTATCAATAAAACCAAGTTTTAAAATATCTAATACTATAAATATTACTGTAAAAAAAGCTAATACTTCATCAGGAATAATTAGATACGTTGTGTCACTTGCAAGTATAATCATTGTAAGAGAAATAGCTGCTAGTACTATTAATAAATCTATACTAAAAGAAAAAGAATAGAATGCTATCATAAATAAAATACCTGTAAATAGTTCAATGAAAAAAGATAAGGGATTAATTTTATTTTTACAATATCTACATCTTCCTTTTAAAAATATAAATGAAAAAAGTGGTACTAAGTCTTTAGCAGCCAACTCATGATGGCAACTATCACAATAGCTTCTACCTGTCACAAAATTTTCTTCTCTTGCTAGTCTTAAGCCTACAACGCAAAAGAAAGAGCCCATTACTAGCCCCAATAAAAGAAAACATATTAAATAAACTATTTCCATAAACATCACCTACTGAATCTTTGAATATATATCAAACATTGGCATCATAACTGATAAAAGAATAATACCTACTATAAGTGCCAAGAATACAATCATCATTGGTTCTATTAAACTTTGTAATTGTTTTACTAAATTTTTGTGTAGCGTCTGATAATAATTAGCTACTTTCTCCATCATTAATCCCAACTGACCAGTGGACTCTCCAGTAACAATCATTTCATAAGCAGCTACTGGGAAAGCCCAAGATCCCTTGAATGAATCTGAGATATTAGCTCCTTTATTTAGATTTATAATTGTTCTATTAATTAGTTCTTTATACACTTCATTATTAGTAATTTTAGCAAGTATTTCCATACTATCAGTAATAAATACTCCATGATTTAAAAGTGATGCAAAAGTCTTAGTAAAATTATAGACTTCATTGTAAATAATTATTTTACTCAAAACAGGTATATGCATCATTATAATCTGTGTATTTTTACGAAAGGCTTGTACATGTTTAAAAAGAAAAATAAAAGCTCCAAGGATACCACCTATTATGATAATTAATATAATATAGTGATGGGTTAAAAAACTACTTATACTCATTATTGTTTGTGTAAGCGCTGGAATAGTTGCATCATTTGCACTATACATATCAACAAATTTAGGAACAATTGAAGTTAAAATAAATACTACAACGCAGATAGCTATTATTATAACAATAACTGGATAAGTCATAGCAGAAATCATTGTTTTTTTTGTTTCTTCTTTTGAAGTATAATACTCAGCCATATCATCTAAAACTGAAGTTAAGTCTCCAGTTAACTCACTAGTCTTGACCATATTTACTAATAACTTAGGAAACTTATCTTGTTGTTTTTGCATTGCTACTGATAAACTTTCCCCTTTCAACAACTCATAAACCATCTTTTGATAGACTTTTCTATGTTCTGGCTTCTCTGCTTGTTTTTCAAGTATTCTTACTGAATCTACTAGTGAAATGCCAGCTTTAATATAAGTAGATAACTGAGTTAAAGTAAATGATAGTTCGGCTGATCCAAACTTACCTCCTATATTAATATCAACATCATATGTCTTTCTAGGATTAACTTCAAGTATTTCATAGCCCTCGTTAGTCAAAAAGTCTCTAACATCATCAACACTACTACCTTCCATAGTACCAGAAAATACTTTTCCATTAACCCCTTTAGCCTTATATCTATAAGAGAATAAAGGTTCTTCTTTAATGACCTCTTCTTCTTTTTTAGTCATTAATTTTTTTACTTCTTCTTCTATTTCTTTACTATCATCATCTTTTTTGGGTTTAATATTAAATAGTGAAAAAACAAAAGCAATACCTTTAAAAGAATATGAAAGAATTGTTTTTGGTAAAGAAAATATATAAGCAACAACATGATATATAAAAATAAATGGTTGCATAGCTTTCTCCATATTAATAACACCCTTTCTATTAAAATAATTATATCATCACTTGATAAATGACACAAGAAGAAACAAGTAACATATATTAAAATAAGGGTGATAAAAATGTATAATCAAATGAATCCTTATCAAATTAATAGTGGTATAAAAAGAATAAACTGGGGCAATATTTTAAATAACACACAAAAAACACTTAATGTTATTAACCAAGCTATTCCTATAATCTATCAAGTAAAACCATTAGTTACTAATGCAAGAACCCTATTTAGAATTGCTGATGCCGTAAAAGATGATGAACCACCAGTAAGAGAAGAAACTACAAAACAAGAAGAAAAAAGTAATCTACAGTTTTTTCTATAGATTACTTTTTTATTTTATAATTAGGACAAACAAGATATGAAGAATAAGTATAGGTATCTTTACTATTTTTAACTACTTTAATATAACTTTTCCTGCTATCACATTCTCTATTATTAATATCTTTTATTTTCTCTATATATCCTTCTTTAACTAAAAAGGATAATACTACTCTTTTAGACTCACCATTTTCAAGTGGTAAATAGGAAGGATAGTTTTTAAAATAATTAATAGCAGCTAGTCTCATCAACTTTTCTTGTTTCCTATAATATTCAAGATTCTTAGCTTTAACCATTCTTAAAGCACTAACTAACAGAATAATGATTAAGATAATAATTAAAACTAATACTTTTTTTAAATAACTATTTTTTTCTTGGATTATATATTTTCTTATCATCAAAATAAATTAAGAAAATAGAAATAATTGCTTGAATAAGAATAGTTACAAAATAAGTTCTCCAGAAACTTGCAAGAATTACTAATCTACTAGCAAAAAGCATACTTACTAAAGTATCAACTAACATAGCTGCAATATATGATCCTAAATAAGGTATCTTATCATCATTAGTATTAATTAATAGATAGTAATAAATTGATAAGTTAATCATTTGACTTAACATATAACCAAACAATTCTCCAGTAAGTGGTACATAGTCTACATCATGTTGTCCAAATAAACTAGCAACTATGGCAAATAACAAAAGTAAGCAAGCTGAATAACTAATACCATTCATTGTTTCTTTATAACCATATTTTTTAGTAATAATATTAGCTATAAAATAACGAAATGGATAAGCAAAGACAGCTATTGTCAACGTTGTTTTACCAATGGAAAAATCAAACTTTCCTAACACCCAGCCTAGTATTGTAACAGATGTTAGTAGTAAAATATATACCCAAGATCCTATTTCTTCCTTCTTTACGACTCTTTTTTTAGTCATACTTTTTCTCATATCATCTCACCTTCCTATTCTATAACTACTATATCATACGTTAAATATTTCGTCAAAAGAAAACACAAGTTTTTTATCTAAAAGATATTCTTTTACATTGATAAGAAGATTGAACATAAATTTGTCTATACTTCTTGCTTTTTCCCATACTTTTTTGTATTATATATAAGAAAAGAAATTTAAAACATTTGCAATATCTTCTATTTTTTGGTAAAATGTAAATGTTTAAACAAGAAGCGAGGTGAAATTATGCCAAATATTAAAAGTGCTAAGAAAAGAGTTCGTAGTAATGAAAGAAAAGCTGATGTAAACACTCTTGTAACTTCAAGTATGCGTACAGCAGTTAAGAACTGTGAAAAAGCTATTCTTGCTGGTAAAGGTGAAGAAGCTAAAAAGACTTTAAATATTGCTATTCAAAGAGTTGATAAAGCTTGTACTCATGGATCAGTTCATAAAAATAAAGCTGCCCGTTTAAAATCAAGATTAACTAAAGCAGTAAATAAGATGGAAGCAAAAGAAGCATAATTGTTACGCTTCTTTTTTTTCTAATTCTATTAAATAACTGGTTAAAGCAACTTCAACTGGTGGTAACTTATAAAATCCATTTGCCACTAGTTTTTCTTTATCTAATAATGAGTTTTTAGGTCTTGGTGCTTGTTTCTTATTAATCATCTCTTGATATTCTAAAGTAGTTACATCTTTTATTTTAGTATCTTTATCTTTTAATATTAATCTTGCAAAGTCTGCCCAGCTATAGCATCCTTCATTAGTAGCATGATAAGTTCCATACTTAGTAGTTTTACTCATATCATATAATAGTTTTGCTAAATCATAAGTATAAGTTGGACTACCAATTTGATCTGCTACTACTGTTAACTCTTTATGAGTCTTAGAAAGGTTAAGCATAGTCTTAACAAAGTTATTACCATTAATTCCAAATACCCAAGATATCCTTACTATGAAATGTTTATCATAATTACTAACGATCTTCTCTCCTTCTAGTTTAGTCTTTCCATAGATAGACTTAGGATTAGTCCTATCATCTACTAGATAGGCACCTTTCTTTTCCCCATCAAAGACGTAATCGGTACTGATATAGATGATTTTGGCATCCGCCTCTTTGGCTGCTTCTGTCATATTTTTAGTACCATCAACATTAACTTTATAACAAGTATCAATATCAATCTCTGCTTGATCAACTTTAGTATAAGCGGCACAGTGAATAATAACATCAGGATTAAATTCTTTAGTCTTAGAAACTACTATTTCTTTATTAGTAATATCAAACTCACTACTTGTTGGAGCATAAATATCCTTAACACCATTTTCTTTTAAAACTCTTACTACATCATAACCAAGTTGACCAGTAATGCCTGTTACTAAATATCTCATTAAAAGTCAACCTCTGTTTCTCTAAGTGGTTTTCTAACCTTATCTTTTTCTGATAAGACTGGCTCTTCTATTTGGTATTTAGTAAATTGCCAATCGACATTAATTTCATCATCACACCAAAGTATACCACCTTCTGTAGAAGGACTATAAGGATAATCTACTAAATACTGAAATAAAGTATTATCTTCAAGCGTTAAAAAACCATGAGCAAAACCTTTAGGTATTAATAATTGGCGATGATTAGTAGCCGTTAACTCTACACTTACCCATTCTTTATAAGTAGGTGAATCTTTTCTTAAGTCTACTGCTACATCTAAAACAGCTCCCTGTAAACATTCTACTAATTTAGCTTGTGATGTTTCTCCTTTTTGATAATGTAATCCTCTTAAAGTACCTTTCTTACTAAAGGAACGATTTCCTTGAACAACTTTAGGTAAGACACTTCTTGCTTTATCCATCTTCTTATCACTATAAAACTCCATAAAGTAACCTCTCTCATCATTAAAGACATCAGGCTCTATTATGTAGCAATCTTTTAATTTAGTCTCTATTATTTTCATCTTCATCCTCCATATATATACTCATTAAATGTTCACCATAAGTATTTTTCTTCATTAATAGTGCTTGTTCTTTCAATTTTTCTTTAGCTAACCAGCCATTCTTATACCCGATCTCTTCGGGACAACAGATAGTTATATTTTGATGTTCTTGAATAGTACCGACAAAGTTAGTAGCTGTTAACAAACTTTTAAAAGTTCCAGTATCAAACCAGCCATAACCTTCTTTTAAAGATATTACTTCTAGTTTATCTTCTAAAAGATATAATCTATTAAGATCAGTTATTTCTAATTCTCCACGTTTAGATGGTGTTAAACTTTTAGCTTTACTACTTACTCCCTTAGGATAAAAGTATAGTCCTGTTACTGCATAATTACTCTTAGGATTAACTGGTTTTTCTTCAATACTAACTGCTTTTCCTTCACTATTAAATTCTACAACACCAAATCTTTCTGGATCATGAACATGATAACCGAAAACAGTTGCTTCCCCTTCTTCAGCTTTTATAACAGCCTTTGCTAGTTCATCTTTAAGTCCTGCTCCATAGAAGATATTATCTCCTAAAACCATTGCACAACTATCAGTTCCAATAAACTCTTCTCCTAGAATAAAAGCTTCTGCTAAACCATTAGGACTAGGTTGTACAATATAAGAGAAATTAACTCCATATTTTTCCCCAGTTCCAAGTAACTTTTCAAATCTAGGTAAATCTCTTTCGGTGGAGATAATTAATATATCTCTAATACCTGCTTGCATAAGTACTGATAAAGGATAATATATCATCGGCTTATCATAAATAGGCATTAACTGCTTACTAGTTACCTCTGTTAAAGGATATAGTCTTGTTCCACTACCTCCTGCTAAAATAATTCCCTTCATTTTTTAAATCCTCCTTTTAAAAATACTTTTAGATATATTGTTAATAATGTTAAATCACTAGTAAATTTTAATCTTTTAATCTCTTTTTCAGTTGCATAGTGATACTTCTTCTCAAAATATCTTTGGCTTTCTTTTAATATTTTAAACTTATTAATAGTTCCTACATTATGATCTATACTTACTGAGTGATCATGAATTATCACAACATCATTACATACTATTAAGTCATAACCAACATTTTTAAGTTTTTCTCCTAAAATATTTTCTTCATAGTATAAAAAGACATTCTCATCAAAATAATTAATTCTCTTTATTGCTTCACTCTTAATCATAAAGAAACAACCTGATACTGCTTCTACATAGGAATACTTTCCCTTATAGTGTTCTTCATCATAATCCATATATTTCTTTTGAAATTTCTTACCAATTACCGGTAAATTGATTAACATCTCTTCTTTAACAGTTGGTATCTTCCAGCCTCTACTTATCATATTTTGTTGAAAAACAACGGGACTTGCTACTGCTACTTTTCGCATCTTTAAGTTTTCTTGTAAGGTAGTAATAGTCTCTTCACTTGAAATTACTATATCCGTATTAGAAAGAATGATATCACACTTTCCATATAACTCTATTGCTCTTTTAACACCAAGATTCATACCTGCAGAAAAACCTTTATTAGTATCTGCTTTAACAACTTCTAATTTATCATTTTCTAATTTCTTTAATACTTTATATGAATTATCAGTTGAAGCATTATCAACAATAATAATCTTACTGATAGATTTATAATCTTTTATATTTTTAACTAATCTCTTAGTTAGTTTACTAGTATTATAATTTATTATAACGAAAACTAAATCTCTCAAATTAATCCTCCTTTCTTGTCTTTAGCAGTTAAGATAAGTACTACTAAAATACTAACTGCTGGTGCCATAATAATATGTCCTGTAAAGAAGCTTAATAAAATTGTTAAAAAGCAAGCTAGTAGATATGTTACTTTCTTAGTAAATGATTTTGACTCTAAATATCTTTTAATTGCTAGTCTTAAAAAGTATAGATAAATAACCATATAAATAGTAAAACCAATAATACCTTGTCTTAAAAAGATATCAATATAGTCCATCTCAACCATCTTAATACTTACTTTATCGGTACCATACCCTTCTATATAACCAATACCACCTAATTTTTCTATTAGTGGTGCCTTCTTATAATAATTAACACTATTTTTCATAAACTTAAGTCTTGAACTAAAGATAAAATGATCAACTAATTTTTCACTTTTAAATATATCTGTTACTTTATCAACTTTTAAGTAATCTAGATGAATCTTAATATTCTTATAAAAGGTTGTTTTAGGAATTAATAACGATAGACAAAAAATCATTGTAATAAATATCGTACTTATACCTAAAACTTTTTTATATTCTTTCTTCTTAGTCATCTTATATAAAAATATTAATAAATAACAAGTTAGAATAAGAATAAATGTAAGAAGTGGTGTTTTAGTTCCCATACTTAATAAGACGTATAGTAAGATAGCAAGAGAAAATATTGATTTAATAATATTATTATCTTTATATAAATTAAGAAAGAAAAATGGCATTAGAATAGAGATTATTCCTCCTACCTCATTAGCACTATTAAAGAATCCTAAACTTCCTTTCTTAGTTACTTCATAAGTATCAAACCCTATTCCTAGAAGTGAGGGAATAAAGATTCCTAAGAGATAGGTAAACATTATATAAGAAAAATATTTCTTTGGTACTATCTCCAACTTTTCTTCAAACATAGCGGAAAAACTAATTAAAAGGAAGGGAAAGTAAAGAGTCTTAAAAACATTCTTAAGTTCATAGAACAGGACATCACTACCCTTATTAACTAATACTATTCCCATAAAAAATAATATATATATTATTAAAGAAAGACTAAATCCTTTATAAAGTTTTTTCTTCTTACCTTGATAGAAAAAGAATACATATATAACTGAAAAAATTAAGAATAAAATTTTTATAACTATTCCCATTGTTAAATCAGTCTTAAACACATGAAGTGCAAAAGCTGTTAACATATCAAGAAAAGGACTACTTAATAAAAAAGCTTTTACTATAAATTCTATTTTTTTCTGCATAAACTACTCCCTTACATAATAATATCATAGATAGTTTATTTAAGATAAAGTTTAATTAATATTTACAATTGTTTACACTCATCAATTAGATTCTTATTAAACTTTTTAGTTCTAATCATTTCTATCTCATATTTATATGGTGGATAAGTTTTATCAATATATGGAGTTTCTAATATCTTTGGAATATTATCGAGTCTCTTATTATAAATAATATTGATTAAGTTATCAAAACCAATATGACCATAGCCAATATTTTCATGTCTATCTTTATGAGAACCTATCATATTTTTACTATCATTTACATGAATACATTTTAACTTATCAAGGCCTATTATTTTATCAAATGAATCTAGTACCTTATCAAAATAATTTAAATCATAACCAGCATCATTTATATGACAAGTATCTAAACATACACCAATATTTTCTTTTTGTTTTATCTTAGAAATAATACTTTCTAACTCTTCAAAGTTTTTACCTACCTCTGTACCTTTTCCGGCCATAGTTTCCAGTAAAATAACTACTTTTGTATCTTTATCTATAATTTTGTTTAATGAGTCAGCAATATTTTGTATTCCCTTATCAGTCCCTGCTCCAACATGACTTCCTGGATGAAGAACTAAATAGGAAAATCCTAGTGTTTCTACTCTTTTAATTTCTTCTTTTAGAAAGTTACAAGAGAATTCTCTTTTTACTAAATCATCAGTAGCAAGATTAATAATATAAGGAGCATGAACAATAACATTTTCTTTAGCTATTTTATTATCTTTCATTAATTGATCTGCTTCTTTTACTTTTTCTAGATCAATTGGAAGTCTCTTAGTATTTTGTGGTGCTCCTGTATAAAACATAAAAGTATTAGCATTATAGCTTAACGCTTCTTTTACACTTCCTACTAGTCCACTATCTTTTTTATATCCAACATGACTACCTATTATTAGCATATTAATTACCTCCTACTTAAGGATAACAAACAAAAAGAAAAAAGTCTACAATTTGTAGACTTTTAATTACTAGTGATAATATTGTGAAACAGTACACTTAGTAGAACCTTCTATTGTTAATTGACTACCAGTTGCTGAAACTTCTGTTATCTTACCTGCTTCAGTAGAGTTTCTTGCAAATACTATATTTCTCTTTAAACTAGCTTCTTTAGTAAGAAGAAATCCATTATCAAGACTATCATCCATAGCCATGTAATAATCAATTTTAGTTTCTGAGCCTGCACTTGCACTATTATAAACAACTACATAACTTTTACTATCATTATATTCTTTACCAAAAGGACTTTGCTTAGTACCAGTTGTTGTTTCAATATTGCTAACAGCTACTACTGTACATTTACCAATATCTGGTGTATCATACTCACCGTTAGTAACACCTAAACGAACACTATCTAAGAATTGCTGAGCAGTAGTAATATAAGTATCTTTCTTTGCATTATTAATGTATCTTTGCATACTTGTAACTGCTAAAGTCATTAATATTGCTAAAATAACGATAACTGCTAATAATTCGATTAAGGTAAAACCTTTTTGATTAATTCTATTTTTTTTCATTTTATACATCCTCCATATCTTTCTATATTGATGATAACATACTAAACTATTAGATGTCAATTTTTTAGTTTATTTTTTTTAGTTATATACATAATTGATTGTATAATTAGTCCCATTTATTTTAACTGTACTATTTACAGCTAACTGACTTGGTTTACTTGAAAAGTCAATCACATCATTTATTGCATCTTGTTTCAATAAATCATCTCTTGATTTTAAAGAAACTCCCCTATATTTATAGCTATTAGTAGCACCATATCTTTCCACTAGAGTTACATAATAGTCATATTTATTGTTTTTATTGATCATAATTACATAGGAACTTTGAACATCATAACTCCCACCTTCCGGTCCATCACTAAAGTCAGTTAAATCCATAGAACTTAAAGGAAAAGCACTAGCTTTAACTCCTGAAGGAGCCTCAATAGTAGTATTAGCTCTAAATTTGTATTCTGCTAATGTTATCATTTTCTTTGCATCTTCTACATAGGTTCTTCTCTTACTTTTATCAAGAGTACTCATTATATTTGGTACTGCTACTAACATAATCATTGATAAAATAGTAATTGTTGCTAAAAGCTCTATTATGGTAAATCCCTTTCTACCCATATTTAATATCCCTCCTACTATTTAAGTATAACATATTAAAAATTATTTAAGTATCTTTTTTAAATTTTCTTTTTCTTTAAAAGCAAAGGAAGTTAGGTTATCATTAAAGATAGAATCATATCTAAATATAGCAAAGCCTTGATAATTAGATAGGGGTCTACTAGTCAAGACTTCTCTTGCTATTATATTGTTGTATTCTATCCATTCATACTGTCCATCTTTAGCATACAAATCTTCTTCTCCTACCTTATAAAAAGCAAGAGCAGGTATTAACTTAACCGTATCTGTTTTAATATAACTATTCCATTCTTTAACTGTTTCATAAAATGGTTTAATAGAGTTAAAGAAACCAAAATAAATCTGTGGCATCAAATAATCAACATAACCACTATTCTCAGCAAATTTCTTAGTATCTATATAATTACTAGTATAATTATTATCTATGTTTCCTTCAGGACTAATTCCAAATAAAATATTTTTATCTTTCTTCTTTACTACCTCATAAGTCTTTTTTATTAGTTTAGTAGTATTTTCAAGTCTATATTCAGTGGTAGTAAGATTTTCTCTTTTTAGTAGTTCTTCTTGATAGTTTTCCAAATCAATTGTTTTACTAGGATAAAAATAATCATCATAATGAACTCCATCTACATCATAATTATCAAGTATTTCTTCTACTCCACTAATTATTAAAGCCCTAATCTCACTATCAGCTGGATTATAAAATATTCCTTTGTCACTTTCTTCCACTTTATTAGTATTTAAATATTTAAAAGCTGGATTCTTATCAGTTATCTCTTCCCTAGATAAATTACTTCTAATACGATAAGGATTAATCCAAGCATGAAGTTTTAAATTACTTTCATGACTTTTCTTAATAAAGTACTCTAAAATATCAAAAGGTAACTTATCTCCTTCTTTAGCTACTATCATAGAACTACTAGGATAAATATCAGAATAATATATAGCATCAGAAAAGCTTCTTACTTGTAAAATAATATCCGTAAAACCAAAATCACTACACTGATTAACCATATCATCAATAGTATTTTTAATAGTAGCCTCATCTTTTCCTTTTAAGTATTTAGCTATTTCAATATATGATATAAATATAAATCTTTTCTCATCCATCTTACTTACCTCTTTTTCTTCTTTTGGAAAGAATAATAAAAATAGTGTTAAAATGAATACAAAAATAAGAATAAAGTATCGTCTCAATCTAATCACCTTATTCTATTCTATATAATATATTATACTTATTTTGTCGTTTACGTGATACAATCACTATTTTTAATTAAAAATAACTGATGATTCTTATAAAAGCCATAAAATACATCTTCTAGATTAACGTTTTTAAAGTTTAACATATCTTCTAACCATTTCTTATCTCTTTTAATGGCTTTTAAAGTGTCTTCTTGAATAACACCATCTAATATCACTGCCAGTGGATAAACACTTTTCCCCTTTTGTTTTTGAAAAACAGATAGTTTTCCTGATGTTTCTAAAATAGCATAATCAACATCTTCTAAGCTTTTTATTTCTCTTGCTCTTAACTGGGTTAATAAGTCCTCTAAGTTATAACGTTGTTTTACTAATTCTTTATAATTAACTTTTCCCTTTTCTACAATAAATGATGGTTCTCCATCTAATAAAGTTCTAAGTTTAGAGTGTTTAAGTGAAAGTTTAGCAAGAATTATTTGTAATAAGACTAATACTAGTATTGGAATTAGACTAAGAAAAATACTCTTATCATACTGTTCAATAGACATAGCGGCTAGTTCTGCTATTAAAATAGAAACAATTAAATCTACTATACTTAATTCACCTACTTCTCTTTTTCCCATAAAACGATAAACAAGTACAATAATCCAATAAAAAAATAGTGTCTTAACAAGAACGATTATAAAATCCATTTTTATCACCTAACACTATTATTTACTTAATCATTTAAATTTATTCTTACTATTTTCATTATTTCTTCATGAATTTCTTCCACTGATTTCATCTTATTATTAGAAACACAATCAATTGTATCCCAATTATATAACTCTGATAATTCAATATAAGCTTTTAAGACTGAGTCTTGGTCAAATATATCTTCTTGAAAGTTAAAGGCCACTTGTTTCTCATCTAATTGATTTAGATATTTAGCAGGTACTTTTAGAAGGATAGTACAATCTGGCTTAGGAAGTTTTAATAACCAATATTCTAGTTTATCTATCCACTGATACATATAAAATCTTTCTTCACTATCACTATATCTGCTACCTTGATGAGCCATATTAGAACTAGTATATCTATTTAAAATTACTATATAGTCATCCCTTAAATACTTTTCTATTCTTTCTTTATGATATTTTCTATCTGCTGCTGTATATAAACAAACAACATAAGGATCTAAATTTTCATATCCTTCTTCAAAATAACCATTACCATCTTTTCCTAAGACACAATCTTTAAATATTTTTCCTGTTGGACTTTTATACATTGGAAAAGAGAATTCTACTACTTTATACCCTTCTTCTTTTAAAGTCTTAGCAAGTAATTTACTTTGGGTTTCTTTTCCCGAATCATTTACTCCTTCAATTACTATTATCTTTCCCATAATCTTTCCTCTTATAATAATATATTGTTATTGCTATCAAAAGGAACAAGTAATCCTTTTCTACTAGCTAAATAATCACACATATGGACAAAGTTTTGATACTTATTCTTTGGATATGGTAACACTTCATTACCATTATAATCTTTTGTCCAAGGTCCCATATGTGATGAAATTACCTCTTTTAAGAATAAAGCCTCATCTTCACTAATACCTGCTTTTTCCCTATTATCATAGACAAAGTTAGCAGCTAATAAAGGATGATCAAATCTAGTATATCTTTCTTCTTGTAATCCCCTTTTTAGTCCATCATGCATAATTAAGCCAACTATCATTAAATCCTTTTCTCTTGAAGTATACTTCTCCCCAATTGCTGGATCACTTAGTAATTCATGAGCTATATAACAAGCCGCTTTAGTGTGTCTTAGTAAGCCTCCATCTCCTAGAGCATACTTTGGATGATACTTTCCAGTAGAAGATGCTGCTTCATGAAAGAAATAATCTGGTAACATATCAATAAGAATAGCTACACTTCTCTTAATATCATCATTCTTTAAATAATTAATTTCATCTATAAATAATTCTTTTTTATTCATACTTCCACCACGTTTTCCACTATAAGTATAGCAAGAAAAACATTTGTTTGCAAGAAATTATTAAACTATCGTTTCTAATTCTTCTAAAGATAAGCCAGTTACATTAGAAATATCATTATTACTCATAGATAAAGCTTTTAACTTTTTAGCTATTTCTATTTGTTTTTCTCTCTCGCCTTTATCAATACCCTCTAAGTAAGCAGTCTCTCTTGTCATTTCATTTACTTTTTCTGCATCATAATAGGCATTAAACTTATCATCTTTTCTTAGTCTATCTAACTCATCCATAATAACAATTCCTTCCTTATTACTATTTACTATTCTTTCAAGACTATTATTATCTTTAGCAGTTAACATCGATAATAACATCTCGTTCTTATTGTCACCATTATAACAAATGTCCTTATAATTTTCTAGATAGACATCATAGATTTTTACCCCTTTCTTTACTAAATCATAATTCTTATTTCTAAGTTCATATAGTAATACACCATTACCTTTAGTAAACTTTTCTCTATTTAGATTTATTTGGATCACCTGTTTAGCATAATAGTTATTTCCTTTTTCATGTCTACTACCAGCAAGTCTAAAAGCATAAGTTAGATTTTTAATTGAGGAATATTCTCCTATTTGATTATTAATTTCAATATTAACTAATATGTCACCATTTTCAAGTAGTAAATCAAGTCTTAAATCTTTAATATTATTACCAGAGTTTAGCTCATTATCTACTAGGATGTAGTTAGTTAAATCAATACCGATTATATCACTAAATAGTTCTAAATAGATATCTCTAGTTTCTTTCTTTTTCATTAAATATTTCATAGTTGTATCTGCTAGAATACTAATAAATTTGTTATCATTCATTTTCTATTTTTCCTTTCTTTTTTTAGAATGGGATTACTATAGCAGATACAATTTTTGATTGCAAACAGTCAATTTTCAAATTTCCGACTCACATTTTCGGTGATTTTACATTTTGAATACCTGAAATAATAAAATTCAGGACAGTTTTTACCCTGAATTTACAAAATTGGCATCACTTAACTTTTTTTAAACTATTTTACTCTCATACTCTATCTGATTAAGATTATTAATATTAGTATAAATAGTAACACTATCAAGTGGTATACCAAAACATTCTATTTTTTCTATATCACTATATAGTCCATATTGTCTAAGTATTTCTAAATATCTTTTTCTACCTTCTTCTACATCTGTAAAAGTAAAATCATTAAGTTTCTTTAATATTGACTCATCATAATAAGAAAGTACTAATTTAGGTCTATAAGAAATAATTTTATAGTTAAATGATAGTTTTTCACTAATATTATTAGTAGTTACACTATTATTAGTAAAAGAAATAATTACTTTTGTCTCTCTATTACCTCTATATCTATTTAAAGCTTTTGTATTAGTAATTAATAACAACATAAAAACAACTAACACAAAAAAGAAAATCTTTTTCAAATTTCGACACCTCCATTAATAAAATGTCTCATTTTTAGATTTTCTTTCCTGGTAATATTTGCTAAGCTTTTAATTTTTTTAATTTACTTTTAATCATAAAGATAAGTTCCATATAATCATTCATTTTATAAAGGATTAGTAGACTATCTTGTAGTTTCGTTTTAAGAGAAACATTATCTTCTACTTCTTTAGCAACTTTTAAACAGTTTTCTTTATCTAACTCATTTACCTCTATAAAGTTAATTATCTCTTTTTCTATCTCTTTTAAAACATATACTTTTAAGTCATACTCATCCATACTATTAACGCCATAGTAAGCACCAACATAAGTTTTAAACTGATCAAGTAATGTTTCTTTTTTTTGCAAACTAATCACCTCTTATATAACTAATTATCTCTAATCTCACAATTAAATTCCTTAGTAACTTTCTCTATCATCTTATGAAAATCAGCCATAACTTCATCATCAGTTAAAGTCTTAGCCTCATCTTGATAAATAAGCTTAAAGGCAATAGACTTTTTATCCTTATCTATATTATCCCCACTATAAACATCAAATACATCTATACTCTTTAGTAATCTAGAAGATGATTTTTTGATTACTTTAGAAATATCACTAGCAGTTATCTCTTTATTTATTAAGAAAGCAACATCTTTTTCTATACTAGGATACTTAGATGGTTCCTTAAACTTAATAGGTTTAACATCTCTCATTAGTTTATTTAAAGATAATTCAAAGACATACACTTCATCTTTTAAAGTATTAGGATGAACTCTTCCAATGATACCTAACATTTCTCCATCTAATAAAATACTAGCAGATATTCCTTTATGAATATTAGGTAACTCCTTAGGAACAAAAGTATAACGATTATTAAATCCTAGTGAATTAAGAATATCTTCTACTATTCCTTTAACGACATAGAAGTCACACTTAGTATTACCATTCCAAGCTGATTTAACAATATTTCCTTTTAATAGACCAGCTATTTTAGACTCTTCCTTATAATCTTTATCATATGTTTTACTTATCTCATATAAGAAGATATCATCAACTTTTCTCGCTTTATTATAGTTATAAACATTTATTAAAGATGGAATAATACTAGTTCTAACAACAGATTTATCAACACTCATAGGGTTTGGAAGAACTAATTTTTCTTTATGTTCATAATCAAACATAGAAGCCATACTAGGTGATGTTAAAGTATAAGTTTTAGTCTCAGTTAAACCTTTCATTCTAAGTCTTTTAGAGATAAACTTACGATACTTAATATCTCCTTTATATTCACCTTTTTTGATAGATACAATAGGAAGGGATGAGGTTAAATTATGATAACCATAAAGTCTTACAATCTCTTCTGCTATATCATTTACATTAGGTTCAATATCAAGTCTTCTATTAGGAATCACTACTTTAAATAATCCATTATTTAGTGTATAACTAAAGCCTAATCTATCCATTTCTTTTTCCATATCCGCTTCACTAATTTCTATCCCTAATAGATTATTAACTTCACTTGCTCTAAACTCTACTTCTTTTGGTGTTTTATCAACTTTATCATATTTAACAACACCTGTTAAGATTTTAGCATCAGCATACTTTTCTAATAAATGACAAGCTCTTTTAATAGCCATATCCGTATATTCATAGTTTAATCCTTTTCCATAACGAATAGATGCTTCACTTCTAAGATTTAATCTAGCTGCTGTATTTCTAATACTAACAGAGTCAAAGATAGCACTTTCTATTAAAATAGTTTTAGTGTCATCTACTACTTCCGTATTAGCTCCACCCATCACGCCAGCGATACAAACAGGTTTTATAGTATCAGTTATTACAATATCATTACTAGTTAAAATTCTTTCCTTATTATCAAGAGTAGTAATTTCTTCCTCTTCTTTAGCATCTCTTACTAAGACTTTAGAACCTAACTTATCATAATCAAAGAAGTGAAGGGGTTGACCATACTCTAACATTACATAATTAGAAATATCTACTACATTGTTAATTGGGCGCATACCAGCTGCTACTAATCTTTTTTTGATAAAGTCTGGTGACTCTTTAATCTTTACATCTTTAACCATTCTAGCTAGGTAATAACTACACTTATTAGTTGCTACTTCTAAGCTAAAATGTTTATCTATACTATCATCTATTTCTGTAAAGCTAGTATCAGGTAGAGTTACTTTTCTATTTAAAACAGCACTTACGATATAAGCAAAACCAATATGCGAGTAACAATCATTATTACGATGTTTATGAATATCAAGTTCTAAGACAGTTGACTCTAAGTCTAAGGCTTTTAAGGCATCATCTCCTACTTTTAAGTTACTAGTTCCTTCATAAATACCTTTACTATAAGTCACGTCATTCTTCTCTTCTAATCCTAACTCATATAAAGCACAAAGCATTCCATTAGATTCTACTCCTCTAATCTTACTTTTTTTAATTACAAAGTCACCTGGTAAAACAGCTCCTACAAGAGCAACTATTGCTTTTAAACCGACTCTAACATTAGGAGCACCACATACTATTTGTAACACTTCACTACCAACATCTACTTTACAAATATGTAAATGGTCACTATCTGGATGATTAACACATTCTACTACTTCTCCAATTACTAAATTATCAATATGATTAGTAATTACTTTTTCGACATTAATATCACTTTCTGTTACTCTTTTAGCTAGTTCTTTTGGTGTTAAATCAGAAATATCAATATAGTCACTTACCCACTCTAAATTAATCATTATTATCTTCCTTTCTATCAAATGTTTTACTGCATCTTAAATCAGTCATATAAAAAGTTCTAATATCCGTAATACCATACTTCAACATAGCAAGACGTTCTGCTCCAAAGCCAAAGGCAAAGCCACTCCAAACAGCTGGGTCATAACCACAATTTCTTAAGACATTAGGATGAACCATTCCAGCACCTGCTACTGTTATATAACCACTATTCTTACATAGTGAACAACCTTTTCCTTTACAATTAAAGCAACTAATATCTAACTCTACTGATGGTTCTGTAAACTGATAATAACTAGGTTTTAATCTAACTTCGGTATCACTTCCAAATAGTCTTTTAGCAACTATTTCAAAAGTACCTTTTAAATCTGTTAGATGAATATTCTTATCTACTAGCAATCCTTCTATCTGCATAAACTGATGAGAGTGAGTCGCATCATCATCATCTCTTCGGTAAGTCTTACCAGGACATATCATTCTAACTGGTTTTTCTCCCTTACACTCTAACATAGTTCTAACTTGAACGGGTGAGGTTTGACTACGTAGTAAGATTTCATTATCTTTTAAATAGAATGTATCTTGAGCATCTCTTGCTGGATGACCTTTTGGAATATTTAAAAGCTCAAAGTTATATCTATCTTCTTCTATCTCTGGTCCATCTACAACATCATACCCCATCGACATAAATAACTCTTCCATATCTTCTACTAGTTTCTCTAAGATATTAGGACTACCTATTTCTATATGAGTAGCAGGAAGTGTTACATCAATGCTTTCTTTAGCTAACTTTTCATTAAGTGCTTCTTCTTCAAATAAAGTTTTCTTACTATCATATAATGAATTAAAACTAGTCTTTAACTCATTCATCTTCATACCAAACTCTTTCTTCTCCTCATTTGGTATTTCTTTAATTTTACTACTAAGTTCTGTAATAATCCCTTTCTTTCCTAAGTACTTAACTTTTAAATCATTAAGACTTTTCGTATCTTTACAACTATTTAGTTCATCTTCTATAGACTTCTTAATCTCTTCTATATTCACTTTAATACATCTCCTTTATCTTTCTTAATGTTTTTATTTTATTTTTATCCTTACTCTTTTCTAATGGATCATAATGATATGTAGTTATACCAATACTTCTTGGTACTAAAACATCATTTACAATATTATCGCCTATCATTACTACTTCATTAGGATTTACATCTTTAATTATTTTTTTATAGCCAATGGCATTAGGCTTAATAGCAAGTTCTCCTCCATAGATTTCACTAAAATATTCTAATAGATTGGCATTTCTTAATCTTGCTTCTTGTACATCTTTAAACCAATTAGTATAAAGAATATTTTCATATCCCTTACTCTGTAAATAAGAAAGTACTTCCTCTGCTCCAGTATGAATAGTATCGGGAACAGATTTACTATGCTCATTCCACCCCATAATTACTGTTTCATCAATTACAAGACCACTTCTTAAACTTAAAAAGTCACTGAATGATTTAACATCATATTTAAAGAAGTTCTTTTCATATTCCATCAAATAGCCATACTTATTCTTTAAAAAAGTTTCTATATCTTGACCTATTAATTTTTCTTCAAAATAACTAAGTTCATGTGTATAAAAATCACCACTTAAGAGTGTTCCATCTAAATCCCAAATAAATTTTTTCATCATTATCCCCCTAAACAAAAGAAAAACTATAAACTAAGGACGAAACATATCCGTGGTACCACCTTATTTTATAGTTTTCTATACACTCTAATCTCTTAACGCGAGTAACGCCTAAAGTTTTGCTTTAAGACTCAAAGGACGAATTCAAAGGATAAAAGAATTATTCTCACCAACCATAATCTCTCTTTTACTTTTATTACTCTTTTACTACTTCCTTCTCATTGATTTAATGTTTATATTATCATAAATTTATTAAATTGTCATTAATTCTTGTTCTTTTTCTTTCATTAGTCTTTCAATATCTTTATTATATTCATTAACTAAATCTTGAATGTCATTTTTAAGAGCTTTTTCTTCATCTTCTGCTAACTCTTCTTTTTCTATTTTTTCATTAGCATCACGTCTAATATTTCTAATAGCAACTTTTGCTTCTTCTGCTAAAGCTTTAACTTGTTTAACAAGTTCTTTTCTTCTTTCTTCTGTAAGAGCTGGTACTACTATTCTAATAGTTTCCCCATCATTACTAGGATTATATCCTAAATTAGCAGCAATAATTGCTTTTTCCATATTCTTTAAACAACTCTTATCAAATGGTTTAATAAGTAATTGATTGCCTTCAGGAACAGAGATAGTTCCAAGTTGTTTCAAAGGTGTCATTTGTCCATAATACTCAACCATAACCCCATCTAAACTAGAAGGATTAGCTCTTCCTGCTCTAACAATTCCAAATTTCTTTTCTAAGTTATTTACAGTAGACTTCATCTTTTCTACTGCATTATCTATTTCTTGATTCATTATATATCCCTCTCTTCAACATAATTTTACTATATTGTTATTAAGAAAGCAAACATTTTTTGAAAAGTATATTCACCCATCTAAGCAATAGTAACAGTTCCCTTACCATCCAACTTATCTTCTAACCAACTCTTAGTAGTTGCATCTTTAGTTATTATGTTTATAGTAGATGAAGTATAATAAAACATATTGCCATAGTCAGTTACTTTATCAAATGTGGCTTTTCTAAAGTCTAGACTTGTTAAACTGCTACATGAATAAAACATAGACCCCATATTTGTCACTTGTGAAGTATCAAAATTACTTACATCCAGGCTTGTTAAACTGTAACATCGCGAAAACATATTATTCATATTTGTTACTTGTGATGTATCAAGCTTACTTACATCTAAACTCGTTAAACTACTACAATTGTAAAACATAAGCCCCATATTTGTTACTTGTGATGTATTAAAGTTACTTACATCTAGACTTGTTAATCCGCTACAAACAGAAAACATAGAATACATACTTGTTACATTTGATGTATCAAACTTATTTACATCTAGGTTTGTTAAACTGCTACAACTATAAAACATATAACTCATATTTGTTACTTGTGATATATCAAACTTACTTACATCTAGACTTGTTAATTTACTACATCTATAAAACATATAATTCATATTTGTTACTTGTGATGTATCAAGTAAATTTATATTTTCTATCTCGGTTAATTTTGAAAAATTACAAAATAGATAATTGCTATTATAATTAGTTATCACTCCACCATTACCTTGTATATACAAAGTATTAGTTGTTGTATTATCAGTATTTGGTACTAGTCTTGCCATTACGGTTTTATTTTTAGCAGATGATATATCCCATGACTCACTTTCTCCCTCTATTTTGTTAATTGAATCTTGAAATACTATCTTTGTTACTGTATCTTGTTTCCTGTTCCAAAGATCTCCACTATAGTTATTACTAGCCATCATCCTCATATTTTGACTACCTACTATATTTAGTTTGGCTTTAAATACTTTATTTTCTTCTGATTGTGGTATGTCACTTGCAAACCATAGTCTCATTTTATAATTGATTGTTTGATTCTTTTTGATAATACCTTTATCTATCGCTTGGTCTCCTTCTAAGGCTTTAGCAGGTAAAACACTACTATCTTTTTCTAAATTATAATGAACATAACTTTGTCCTACTCTTATATCACCATCATCTAATGGTTGATCTTCTAAATAGATAGTATAGGCTGAATCTATTACGCCATTATTTTTTAAAGCAAAGGTAAAATAATTATCTTGTTTAACTCCTTCACTATCATACATAGGAGTTCCATCTTCTACTGTTATAGCATTACCTGATGTTTCATCTAATACTAATGATAAACTTCCTACTTTTAAGACACTAGTTTTGGCTCCAAAGAAACTAGTCTTTAAAAAGGCATAACTCATACCTACTGCTATTAGTATTAGACAAAGTAATATTACTGATAAAATTATACTTTCTTTCTTCTTATCCATTTTTTCTTCCTTCAGTAAAAAAACAGGGTAAGATTATCCTATCCTGTTATTAATCCATGATAAAAGAAAGTAGTTATACTGTCTAATTGCCCACATGTTAAACTTAACATATTACTTGACAACATAGCTAGGCACCTACTTTCTTTATCTTTGATACTTAAATTTTATCATGACTGGGTGCCATTTTCAATAAGAAATTTATATACTCTTTACTAATTTTTTATCAGGTTAAAAATTAAAAGACTTTGTATATTGCTTTAGAAAATAAATTTTATCTAAATTATTGTTAAAAATAGTATCGATTAATTCTAAAGAATTGAAAAAATTATTGGAAGAAGTCGGTTCTTCAACTAATCTATAATCTAGTTTTTCCTCATCAATTAAATCTTTACTAGCTGCTAGCATTAATTTAGTAACAGCATTAACATTATTTTGCCATATAATGGCTTTGTCTGAAGAATTAGCTCCTCTAAATTCGATAGTATTATCTTTTTGCATAGTGCTAGGATTAATTGTAACTCTTCCTAAAACTAAAGCTCGATTCTTACCACTGGTAATAAAATCAGAATCATAGAACTCCTCAAAGCTATGAAAACTATTAAGTAGTTCTAAATCTTGATGATAGATTACAGCAACAGGACGAGCATATTTATAAAATGATCCTCTTGCCATCTTATCTTCTCCAAACAGAAAATATAGTAAATCACTTTCATATACAGTGTATACTTTTAAAAATTTTCTCCATAAGTTAAAATCATCAGTTAAAATATGACTACCAACATGAATATGTCCACCAGCATTTACATTCATGATAGGCTTATTAGTAGCAAGAAATGTACATATTTCTTCTAAATTACTCCATGTTTCCTTTTTATCTGTTAAAATAGGTGAAACTAATTCTCCATTATTTGAAAATGATTTCCAGAGTCTAGATAAAGTATTCCTTTCTTGCCATCAAGTTGAGGCAAAACATCATTATAGTAATTAATCATTCTAAATTTAGTAAGAGTTAAATAAACACTATTACCATCATCCATATATAATAAGAATCTATCTTTATCAAATTCATTAGGATCATAATAAAACTCACTAATACTACTTCTAACATTACTTTTTACCTTCAAAAGATTCTTTAATAATTCATTATACTTATTTTGGGGTACATCATTTACTAATCTTGGCACCGTATAAGGTATTTCTTGATCAGTTGTTACTTCATTCATATTTTCTAAGACTAATTTTCCTGTTGTTTCTTTCTTTAGTAACACCTTATGTTCACTAACTTCTATTGTCAAAACATGATAAAAACTTCTTTTAACCTTAACTTCTTTTATAAAGGAGTTTTTTTCTAAAGTTTTTTTAATATTATAAGAAGTTGTTTTATAAAAACTTGGATAATTACTAAGGCCTGCTTCATCTATTATTTGTTGATCAGTTACTATTTTATTACCTTTTATTACTATATTTTCAACTCTTGTATCTAGTAAAACATCAATTAGAAAGACAATACCAGCTATTACTAGGACAAATAGTAAAAATGGTATAAGTTTTAACCTCTTTTTTTTCTTTATTTTTGCCATAGACTACTCCCAATTAACAAATTCTTGTTCTATCTTTAAATCAATGCCATACCTATCAAGAACAGCATCATGAACAAATACTATTAAATCATGAATATCTTTAGCAGTGGCTCCATCTTTATTAACGACAAAGTTAGCATGTTTTAAACTAACTTCTGCTCCACCTTTAGTTAAGCCTTTAAGTCCCAAGTCCTCAATTAGTTTTCCTGCATACATTCCTTCTGGATTTCTAAAAACACTACCAGCAGAAGGATACTCTAAAGGTTGAGATTCTACTCTTCGTTCTCTTCGCTCTTTAGTAACTGCTTCTATTTCTTTTCTATCACCTTTAGTAAGCTTTAATACTGCTTCTAGACAAATATAATCTTTATGTTTCTGAAGATATGATGTTCTATAATGAAAATCCATTTCACTATTAGTTAAAGTAATTATTTTTAAATCATCTGTTAAGACAGTTACATTAGTAGTAATATAACCCATATCACTTTTATAAGCTCCAGCATTCATGTAGATTGCTCCTCCAATAGTACCAGGTATACCTGATGCAAACTCAAGACCTGCTAAACCCCGTTTCATAGCTTCCCTTGCTACTTTCATTAAAGATGCTCCTGCTCCACAAATAACCTTATTACGAACAAACTCTATCTTATCAAATTCATCTAGCTTTATTAAAACACCATCATATAGTTCATCACTGAATAATAAATTACTACCATTTCCTAATATTTTATATTTAATATGATGAGCTTTAATTAACTTACATAACTCAACTAAACATCTTCTATCTTTAGGATAAATTATTGCTCTTGCCTTTCCTCCCACTTTATAAGTGGTATATTTAGATAAATCCGCATCATTAACTATTCTTCCTATTTCTTTTTCTTCTACTTGTTCTAAAAATATATCCATTACTCTTCATTCCTTACTAACTTCATGATTTCCTTATAAATAGCTTCCGCACTATTTGGACAAGAAAACTCTTTTAAATTTTTCCTCATTTCATTATACACTTCTTTTTTAAAACAGTCATCTATTAATGATAATAAATTTTCTTTACAAAAGTCTTTTTCCTCTAATATTTTACAAGCTTTCTTATCTTCTAGAGCCTTAGCATTCTTATATTGATGATTATGTGTAACATAAGGACTTGGTATCATAATTGAAGGAAGCAGTAAAGCAGTTACCTCGGCAATCGTAGAAGCTCCACTTCTTGTGATTATCAAATCAGCATCTTTCATATATTTAGCATCATAAAAAGGTACTATTTTAACATTAGCTGGAGTCTTTACATCTTTATAATCATCATAATAACCCTTACCAGTAACAACTAATACTTGATAATCTTTATCTTTAAAAGAAGGAATTAACTCTTTCATCTTTTTAGTCATCGTAAGAGAACCAAGAGAACCCATGACAAGAATAATAAATTTACTCTTATGGTTAAAACCAAAGTCTTCTCTTTTTCCTTTTTCCATAGCTAGAATTTCTTCACTTCTAGGGTTTCCGGTATAAATAGTTTTCTTCTTAGGAAAATAGGTTTCACTTTCTTTAAAAGAGACACAAATCTTATTAACAAAGCGAGATAGTAACTTATTAGATACACCTGGAATAGAATTTTGTTCATGAATTATAGTTTTAATACCAAGACGATTAGCCGCTACTAAAACAGGAGCAGTAATATAACCACCTACCCCTATTACAATATCAGGTTTAAACTTCTTAAGCTCCACTTCTGCTTTCTTAATAGCAGCTAAATATATTTTAAGAACAGTAATATTTTTTAAGATATTCTTTCTATTTAGTCCTTTCATTTGAATACCAATATAGGGAATACCTTTTTCTGGAATAATATCTTTCTCCATTCGATCAGTAGTACCAAAATACAAGAATTCACTATTCTTATCATGAGATTTAATCTTATTTATAATTGCTAAAGCTGGAAAAATATGTCCTCCAGTACCTCCTGCTGTAATAGCTATTTTCATAAAGACCTCCTATTTATTATATTTATCTATTAAGCTTTCAAATTCACATTTAATCTCTTCTAATCTTTCTTTAGTAGTAGCTTCAAATCTAGATGTTATATTAGGTCCTGTATTACTATATCTAACACTAGCCCATCCATCAGTAAATGTTACTCTAACACCATCAATTGTATTAATATTATAATGCTTTTCCTTACAATATTCTATAACTTTTTCTACTACTTCTATTTTTTTCTCATCGGTTGATTTATATTTTAACTCTGGTGTTGCTTCATAATGGTTTATACCACTTAATAACTCTGTTATATTTTTACTATTTCTAGATAATAATTCTATTATTCTAAGTCCAGCATATAACCCACTATCAAAGCCTAAGAATCTATCTCTAAAATAGACATGACCTGATAATTCTCCACCGAAAGGCATATCAAGTTCCGCTACTCTACTTCTTGTATAGCTATTACCTGTACGATAGCAAACAGGACTACCACCTAGTTTTATTATTTCATCTTCTAATGATTTACTACATTTTACATCATATAAGAATGTTTTATTCTTAACTTTATCAATTATATCTCTAATAATTAAAATCATATAATAATCACATGGTAAAAACTTACCTTCATTAGTAATAACTCCTACTCTATCACCATCACCATCAAAGCTAACACCAATATCGGCTTCAGTTTCTAACACTTTTTTCTTAAGTTGTTCTAAATTAGCTTCAATTGATGGATCGGGGTGATGATTAGGAAATGTTCCATCACTTTTGCCATTGATAATAGTAAAATCGATTGGAAACATACTATACAAGTCTTTTAAGATTATTGATGTTGTTCCATTACCTGGATCTAGTACTGCTTTTATTCTCTTATCACCAAATTTAAGTCCATCTTTAATAGCCTTAAAGTATTCATCTTTAACATTTATCTTTCTAACACTACCAACTCCATCTAAGAAGTCGCCTTTTATAGTTTCTTCATAAAAATCAGTGATTTCTTCTCCCTTAGCATTCAAATAGTCTTTAAAGGCAAACTTTAAT
Organism: uncultured Bacilli bacterium; assembly: GCA_934177995.1. Lineage (GTDB taxonomy): Bacteria > Bacillota_I > Bacilli_A > RF39 > UBA660 > Onthousia. The sequence continues at coordinate 25,945 of CAKPPW010000005.1, read as the reverse complement.
CCATTATCTTCCTTAGGATTATGACTAGCTGTTATCATAATACCACAATCGATCTTTTCATAGATACAAGCATAATAATACATTGGTGTAGTAGTTAATTCTAAGTCTAAAATATTAACTCCACTATCAATTAATCCCTTAGTCAAAGCTTTATGAATTCTTTCTGATGATAATCTATTATCATGTCCAATAACACAAGTATTCTTTCCCATTCTTCTAATATGAGTAGCAAAACTTCTGGCAATAGTATAAATAACATCATCTGTTAAATCTCTATCTGCTATTCCTCTTATATCATATGCTCTAAATATTTCTTTATTTATTTCTTTTGTTATTTTCATCATATCTTCTCCATTCTTCTTAAATTATATCATAGGTTTAAACTAGATAGAAAAAGAAATATCACTTCTCCGTAATATTTCTTGCTTCACTAAGTAATTGTTCTAAAGTATCAAGTGTATATCCTCTTTGTTTTATATATTTAACAACCACATCTAGTTCACTGATATTTTCTTTAGTAGGAGTAATCGAAATAATTGATCCTTCTCTTAGTTTTCCTTTTAATGATAGATATGGATTACTACTAATTTGGATAGTTGGAATAATAGTATGCATCTTTTCTTTACTACATAGTTCTAATATTTCTTTTTGGTCATACTTAGCAAGACAGTATTTACCACGTTTATTAGCAATAACTTGTAAAGTATCAAGAGCCTCTTCAAAAATAAGTCTATCATAACTTCCTTTATAGTTTAACAATTCTATCTCATGAAAGTCTTGTAACAAACTAGTAACTAAGATATTATCTTCTTTTAACAATACTCCATCTACAAAGAATGTTGCTCTAACATCATTTTCCTTTAAAATATCTTTTATTTTTGGTAATAATTCTTTATCAGTGATTTCAAATACTAATGATATATAATTAGTAAATCCATTACCACTTACTATATATTTATCATAATATTCATCTACAGATATAGTTGGAGTACTTTCTTTAAAGACAATTAACGATTCATTATATCCCCCATACTTTTTCATCTTGTTAAAACTTTTATCTAAGTCTACTACTAATCCACTATAACCAGGTACTAGATATTCACCATTTACTTTAGCATTGATAGATTCTTCTTCTAATGATTTCTTTTCTTTTTTTATTTTAATCATCACTGGATCTTTATCTTCCATCATAGATATAGCTTTATCAGTATAAAAGAAACTTGCAAATACCAAAAGACAAGCAAATAGTATTTCTATTATTTTCTTCACAAGATCAACTCCCTATGTAATATTATGATAGAAGAATAATAAAAAGTCATAAATACTTATGAAATATTTATGACATACAATTTATAACTATGATAAAGTACTTTATTTAATACTTAAGTCAGTCCAGCATCTCTGTCACTAGCATATTCAGAGTTTTTCTCTTTTCTAATAACTGTTTCATAATCATAGTAAGCATTAAATTCATCATTTAATTTCAGTTTTTCTAGTTCACTCAAATGCCTTTAAAGTTACTGAAATAAATCTCATAACTTTCCACGCTCTCTAAAACAGTAGATCACCAACTTAGCATCTTTATTTTCAAAATAAGCTTTATTTGAAGAACTTTTCTAACCTTATAACTATCTCCGACATCATACTATTTTAATAGAAAGCAGAGACTTTAGTAGTCTCCAGCAATCAATACTTATAGTAGCATAGTAAGGTCTTTTTTACTTAAACCAGTATACTTCATTATCTTATCTAAGGATTCTTTTCCTTGAAGCATTATTTTGGCTATAGCTAGTTTTTCTTTATTAGCTCCATTTTTTTCTCCTTCAGCCAGTCCCAATGTTTTGCCCTCAGCCAGTCCATCATCTCTGCCACTAGCATATTCAGAGTTTTTCTCTTTTCTGATAACCGCTTCATAGTCATAGTAAGCATTAAATTCATCATTTAATTTTAGTTTTTCTAGTTCACTCATTAGTATTAATCCCTCCCTATAGTTTCCTGCTATTTCTTTTGATTCTTCCATGCTCTCACTGGTTAAAATAGAACACAGTGTAGCAAGCTCGTTCTTACCGTTATACTTAACACCTTTAAAGTTACTTAAATAAATCTCATAACTTTCCACACCATCTATTTTAGTATGATAAACACTATCTCTAAAACAGTAGGTAACTAACTTAGCATCTTTCTTTTCAAAGTAAGAATTGTTTAGAGTTATTTGTACAACTTTTCTAGCCTTGTAACTATCACCGACATTTTAGGCTAATCTAAATAGATAATTATATTGTTTTCTTCTTGTCCAGCATGTCATTTCATAATTAACTTCTAGATTAACAATGGTAGAATCTTTCTTAAATAATAAATCAAGACGATAATCTTTTATATGATTACCAGTATTTAACTCTTGATCTATTAACGTATAATCACTAAGATCTATACCAGTTGCCAAATAAATAAGCTTATAGATGATATACCTTGTATCAGTATTTTTTACTAAATACTTTATAGTAGTATCATACAATGGTTTTATAAATTTTTTTGTCTTGGCCATATTCCTCCTTTCTTTCTGGACAAGTAAAGAAAGGATACCAAATATGTATGTCACTTTGCAAACAGGCAATTTTCAAAATTCACCCCTCCAAATTAGGTGTTTTATTAAATTGAACCCCTCAATTTGGTAAATTCAAGGTATATTTTTACTTAGATTTGCAAAATTGGCATCCAACAAAAAAATTTTCAATTATTTTATATCATAGATACTTACTTATTACTACAACTATAGAATAATTCATTAATATTTTAACTTTTCCCGTAGTAAAATTACTTGTTAATAAGTAAGCATTGTGATAATATGTATGTAGCAAGAAAACTTGCGTAAAATAAAAAAAGAGGAACATTTATTTGGAAGTGAACATCTCCTTCGATTGAAGTTTTTTGACACTCTATCTTGGTGAAGAGTGTCTTTATTTTAGTTTTTTACTGCCAGTATCAATAAGGTAATTAATAAAATTAATCTAAGGAATTTTAAAATAAAAGTCTTAGTTTTCATCAATTACCACCTCCTTATAAAATATATAAGAAGGATGACACTCATCTATAAATGTTCCTGTTAAAGATAATAACATGGATATAGTAATTAACCAATTAAATAGATAATACTTTTTAATATTTTAACTTTTCCCGTACTAAAAAAGACTAACTGTCATTAGTTAATCTTAATAGCTTATCTCACACCTATCACTTACTATTAAATGATAAATTATTATTATCAAAGGATTAATAATAGTCTTAAAAAACAACTTATCTTTTACTAAAGAAAGAAGTATACATTCTATTAGAAAAGTTATTACTAAATAGCTGATATTTTCCTTCTTGTGTTTATAAAGAAACAAACATAAAATAATAGATAAAATAAATCCTAACAGCAATCCTAATAGATAATTATATTTAAAAAGAAAAACAAATACTAAATAATTAATTAACTCTATTAGAATTATTTTTTTATCTCTATTATACCAACTAATATGATTAGTCTCATCTATATAATCAGTTATTATCTTTTGAAAGTTTTTCTTATTAGATTCATATTTTTTAGGAGTAAATTTCTTAACCTTCTTTAATACCTCTCCTAATTTACTAGTATCCCTAAGAGCTAGAATATAACCATTCTTTTCAAATTCATCTACTATTTGTTTTTGATGGTCATTAGTATGTTCCCTATATCTAGCAAGACGAGGTACTGCTATTACTTTTTTATTATTATCAAGAGCTGTTAAGATGCTACCTACTCCACCATGAGTAATTACTAATGAAGCTTTAGCCATATACTCTTCAAATTCATCTTTAGGAATAGTATCAAATATTTCCATAACCTCACTTTTATACTTAGTGTACCCTGCTTGGACAACTACCTTTTCTTTAATGTTGCCATTTAGTTTTTCCTTCTCCACTGCTTTTAATAATCTTTTAAAGGACTTATCTTGAGTACCCAATGTTACAAAAATCATTAGTAAATCCACCCCCCATAAGTAGCATTCTTATAAAGTTTTAACATGGGACGCCACTGGACAATAAATAAATTAGCTATTTTAAATTTATAGAATAAGTTACCAGTAACCGTCTTAGTATTTATATTAGCAAATGTTTCAATATAAATTACTTTACTACCAAATATCTTTGCTATAGAACACATTGGTCCTGCAGTATGAGCACCTGTTGTAATAACATAATCTGGATGATATTTAAAATAGTAATAAAGACTAATAAAACAGTTAGCTAGTAACTTAAAAGGATAAGATAAGAAATGATCTTTTGTACCATAGATTAGAAAGTTTATTCTCTTATATTTCTTTTTTAACTTCCTATTAGATTTAGTATTCTCAGTAATAAGACAAGAATTATATCTTGGAAATAAATTAGCAAGCTGTAAAAGTTCACTTAAGTGTCCCCCTGTACTAGATATAAACATTACATTTTTCTTCATACATACCTCTATTTATTAATTATTTTTAACCATTGTTCTAACACTTTATCTTTACTATAATTTTTAATCTTACGTCTTCCAGCACTACCTAGTTCTTTTCTTTTATCAGAATCTTTTATCAAATCATTTATCTTATTAACCATCATCTTATGATTTCTATGTCTTATTAAATAGCCATCTCTTCCTGATGTTATTATTTCTTTTGCCCCTTCCGCACTATCAAAAGCAAGACAAGGTAGACCATTACTCATTGCCTCTAGTAAGACTATTCCAAAAGACTCTGTATAACTTGTCATAACATAAATTGATGATTTATGCATGATATTATTAATATACTCACTATTTTGGAAACCATGAAGAGTTACTTTATCTTCTAAATTATGTTTTTTAATGTATGCTTCAAGAGTTTCTTTTTCTTTACCATCACCTATTATATCAAGTACCCAATCAGGATGTTTCTTTATAACCTCACTATATATCTCTAATAAGGAAAGGTATCCTTTTTCTTTAGATAATCTCCCTACACTTACTATTCTCTTTGCTGTTAAAGGACTTTTTGTTTTTGGAATATTTTCTAAAGTATTAGGTATATAGACACACTTAACTTTATATTCTAATAATTCCTTACGATAAAACTTTTGTAAATCTTTTGATACTAAAATAAAATAATCTAGTTTCTTAGCACTTGCTACTACATCCATAGCATATTTCATATCATTATGATAGTGATTATGTTCCCAACCTATCTTTAAGACATTATCTTTTGCATAAAGACCTACTAAACCGTTAAATAATACTCTAGTAGAAATAATTACATCAGCATCAGTTTCTTTTATATAATTAATTACTTCCTTACGTCTTAAATGAAGAATCTTAAGACTTTTAAAACTTTCTTTAACAAACGTAATTGGTTTTACTTTTTTTAAAGACTCTCTCCACTCTTTTTCATTACTCTTAATTCCTTTTTCTAATAAATACTTTACTTTTATCTTATCATCTAGAGGAAATACTGGCTTATCATAAAGTTCATAAACAGATGCTATTTCTATTTCAATATCAGGTGTTGTTGCTAGTAAATTAGCAAGTGTTGAAATAGACTTTTCTACTCCACCATATCCTAGATGTAATGCTATTATTGATATTTTTTTCATCTTGCCACCATCCTTACCTATAGTATATACGAAATTTATAAAAATCAAAAGAAAAAACTGACAAAATATCAGTTTCTTACTAGTTGTTATGATTATTTTCTCTTTCTGCACGTTCTTTCTTTTTCTTATCACGACAAGCCTTACAACGTTTAGGTTCATTAGTTAAACCTTTCATTTGATAAAACTCTTGTTCTCCAGCAGTAAAAGTAAAATCTTCATGGCAATCACAACAAGTAATTGTCTTATCTTTAAATTCCATATACATATTCTCCTTTCCACAATAATTGGACTAGTATAGAAATCATTAATAATCCAAAAATTGAAAGGTCAATATAGAATTCTTATAATTTTTATAAATGTCCAGTGAATTACTTCACACTATAGATTATACTCTAAAATTAGTTTTTATGCAAATTATTTATATCTTGTTTTACACCTAATTTAGTAAGACTTTTTGCTAATAAACTATCCATAAAACTAGTATACTCATCTCCTAATACTTTTCTAACATTATCTAAGTTTTCTTGACAATTAGTTAGTTTTAAGGCCGTATAATTAGCAAACTGTTCATTAAAAGCTAAAGTATCATTTTTCTGATAATAGCTAGCATCATGTGTAAATGGAAGATTATAGTACTTACCATCATTTAATGAAGAAAATAAATCAAACATCATCGATAATCCTTTAGGTTCCTCTTTATCTAATAACACCTGGGCTTTTGTTGTTGCTAATTTCTTACCATAATTTACATATATATAATTCTTAACTTGCTTTTCACCATTATTATTTAAGATAGCTATAACACTTTGATCTATCTTATCTAATGTTTCAGTATCTACTTTTTTAATATTAAAGTCATGAATAATGGTCTTACGCACATAAGAAGCTAATTCTTCTATATTACCATCTTGATATAAAGAAGAAATATCCAATCTAATTTTCTCATCTTGTTTCTCTAATAATTCAGCCATTCTTTTATTTATAAAACGATAATTATCATCTATTATAGTATCACTAATATAACTAGTAGTAAAATTATCTTGAGCTTTACTAACATAAGTACTAGCCATTTCCAAATCATCATCATCCAAATAATCAAATAAGTAATGACCAAATTCATGGGCAAGATAAATTGGTTCCATCATCTCTTCAGTCATTACTATTTTCTTTGTTGATGAATAATAAGCTGGCGTAATATAGGCTTTTTCTAAAGTTAAAGAAGAAACATCATTTAGAGTTAATTTATCATGTAGATAAGAATCATCTATCATTGTAACAAATAAATTTTCTACTTGTTTATCATTCATACTTCTACCTCCAAACAAAGCAAACTAGTAAACTAACTATAAAACTAGCTATAGCTATCTTTATATAATTATGTGTTTTATTACTACCTATGTAGTTAGTATCATTAGCTGGATCATAACAAGAAAGAGTAAGTGCAAAAGTCATAATTTCAGCATAAAAAGGAATAGTGCAAATAAACGGAGCAGTTAGCTTGAGAATAATTATTAAAAAAGTAAATACTAAAGAACACATTAACCAAAACTCTAAATTTTCAATATTTTTGGCAAATAAATCATTATACCTTTTTTTATTCATTTTATTTATATCTATAGTATATTTATCTTCATTCTTATAGTTTTTAATATACTCATATATCTCAGTTTGTCTACTGTATGCATTTAAAATAGTTAATTTTGTATTATATTTAATTATTTTATTTTTTAAGTCATATAAATCACAAGTGATTGCTATTTTTTTATCACTTATTTTTTTACTATAAATATTTAAAACTTTTGTTATTTCAAACTCATTTATATCATTGACATTTTCTATTAAATAAGCAATAAATTTATCATCTTGCATTAATTTATTTATACTCTTTTTTGTTTTTTTCATATATTTATTTTTTAAATTATTTAGATCTTTTTTATTAGCTAAAGGGTTTACTTTAATAACCATTAAACTATCGTTATCAATTACTAAAGCTGACAAATCCAGATTAATCTTACTAGTAAAATTAATAACTGCTAGTATTATACCTATTATAAGTACAACTATGGTGATAACAGTTAACATTAATAAGTCATATTTAAAAGAAATTATACTACTAACAGTCAAAAGTAATACTCCAACAATGATTATTACTATAGAATTTTTTAACGGTGCATAAGTATTACCATATTTTTTAGCTTTTACTTTGTTATATGTAAATACTTTCATTTTATCACTTTCCTATTCAATTACATTTTATCACGATATTTTTATTTTGACAAAAGAAAAAGTTAATGTTATAATATACCTCTTATCGATGGGAGTGGTATTTGTGGTAAGATTCTTTAAAAAAATAAAAGTATATATGACTTATTTAACAACAGTTTCTATTTTAGTAAGTATGATTGGTTATGTAGCTTATAAAAATCCTGATCTTTTAACATTTTACAATGCTAATAATGAAAAATTTTTTGAAAGTGAAGAAACTATCAATAGTCCTTTTTCTAATACTAGTAACGTAGAAGTAGTAAATAATACGCCTACTATTCAAGCAACTACCACTACTAATAATGCTCCCACTTATGTATCTGTAAATACTGGAAATGGTTACGCTTTTCCTACTGTTAGTGGCTATTATATAAGTCAAGGTTATCGAGGAACAGCACATGACGGAGTTGATATAGCAGGATGTCCTTATAATTCTAGTATCTTTGCTGTTAATGATGGTGAGGTTGTCACTGTATCAAGAAAATGGGACAATGGTCTTTATGTAGTTATTAGACACGATAATGGTTATTATACAATGTATGCTCATCTAGCAAGTGTTAATGTTTCTGTTGGTCAAAGAGTTAGTAAAGGACAAGTAATCGCTGGTATGGGAAGAAGTGGTCTTGCCACTGGGGTACACTTACACTTCTCACTTTGGAATGCGTATCCTTATAAGGGTAGTAGTCTAAACCCCTTCAGTTTATATTAATAGGTATTTGACTATACGCCTATTTTTTTTTGGAATAAATTACTAAGGAAAGGGGAAAATTTATGAATCAACAATATCAATATCGTCCTAATTTTAATTATCAAAGAAATAGTTCTAACTATTTTAGACAAGTTAGTGATGATAATAATCTTTACTCTAGTAGTGAAGGATTTACTTTAGGAAATATGTTTAAGGATAGCTATATACCTTATAAGAATTATACTCCACAAGTATTAACACCTACTAGTGAACAAGATGATTTATTCTTAAGACTAAGTGAACAGGAGTTTGCCGCTCATGATTTAAATTTATATTTAGATCTTAATCCACAAGATGGGAATATGTTAGAGATATTTAATCAGTACCGAAAGGAAGCTAATAATCTTTTAAATGAATATGAAGCTAGATATGGTGTTATTAATATCTCTAGTGAGGCTTTAAAAGATAGTCCCTTTAAATGGGAAATGGAAAACTTTCCATGGAATGAAGGAGGTATGTAAATGTGGAAGTATCAAAAGAAATTACAGTATCCAATTAATATAAAAAGAAAAGATTTAAATATGGCCAAACTATTAGTTGAACAATATGGAGGTAGCAATGGTGAGTTAGGTGCTGCCCTAAGATATTTAAATCAAAGATACACTATGCCTGATAATAAAGGACAAGCTCTACTAACTGATATTGGTACCGAAGAACTTGCTCATATTGAAATGATTTCTACTATGATTTATCAGTTATTAAAAGATGCTACTATTGAGGAGTTAAAAGCAGCCGGGCTTGATTCTCATTATGCCGGACACAAAAGAGCCTTATACCCTACTAATGCTGATGGAGTACCGTTTACAGTAGATTACTTTGCTACAACTGGTGACCCATTAGCAGATCTTGCAGAAGACATGGCTGCTGAACAAAAAGCAAGAGCAGTCTATGAGAACTTAATTGATTTAACAAATGATCCAGATGTAATTGGACCACTATTATTCTTAAGACAAAGAGAAGTTGTTCACTATAATTTATTTAAAGATTTATTTGATGAATATCAAGAAAAATATAGATAAAGACTAGCCCATCAAGACTAGTCTTTTGCTATATATTTTATGTTAAAAGAAATTGACATTTTCTAGAACATACTATAATAAACAAATAATAATATAAAAGGAGGAATATTAAACATGTGTAAATTAGGAGATATTATTGTTGTAAATAACTATATTGGAGAAGACGGAATAGTAATAGGCAAACATTCATTCATTGTAGTAAATGATAAACCAGACTTTATTGAAGGCTTAGGTTATGATTTAGTTACTAATGTAATGTCCAGTTTTAAAAATGAAGAACAAAAAAATAGAAAATTAAGATTTATGGAAAATATTGAAATTATTAGTGATGATATTATTTCAAATAAAAATATTAATAAGAAAAGTGGTTTTATTAAAGCTGATCAACTTATTTACTTTGATAAATCCAAAATAGATTATTATGTTTTAGGTCACATAAGTGATGAGTTATTAGACGAACTAATAATGATAATTATGATACTTGCTAAAAGCAATAAATTACGTAATAATCTAAATAATATAAAAGAGGCAGTGGCAAACTAAAGTTTGACAATTAATGCTTTAAATGCTATAATACAAGCCAATCTTAGCTTGATATTTGCATTATTTTTAAAGTATAATTATATTAATAAATAGAAAGATAGTGAGGTGGTCTTATGAATACTAAAAAAGAAATCAAATTTCCAAATGGTTTTTTTACACAATCTAGGCCTACAGTAAGCACTAAAGAAACATTAAAAGATGTTATTCCAATAAAATGGTCTAAAGAAGTAATGTCATCAAAAAAAAAGGCAATTGTCTACTCAGCTAAAGAAAAAAAATCATAATTATAAATATTTATTTTGTATTTAACAGAAAAGGAATGATTATTAACAATCATTCCTTTAATTAAATACTTCCATAAGAAGTGGTACTACATGTTTCTTTCTAGAAACAACATCAGCTAGATATGTACCTTCTTCCATATCCTTACGATAAGCAATTTCCATTAAATCTTTAGCTTTTCTATTATAGATAACATAAGAACCATTTTCAATAATATCAGTTATATAAAGTGCTAATAATGAATAGTTATTTGCTTCAGCTACTTCATCTAGTGTATCTAAATACTTATCCATATTCTTTTTAATTTCATCAAAGTTAGTAGTAAAGAATTGTCCTATACCCATTGTCTTATCATTTACATTATAAAGTTTAAAGTCATTATATAAAACATCTTCTTCACTCATACCTTCAAGTGAAGTACCAGCTTTAATCATATCAAGACCATATTTTTTATAGTCAACTCCTGCTATTTTTGAAAGATAGTGAACAGCTTCTACATCAAGTTGAGTTGCTGTTGGACTTTTTAGTATTAAGGTATCAGATAAAATACCAGATAACATCATACCAGCCATCTCTTTAGTAATTTCTATTTCTTTTTCTTTATATAAAGTATAAATAATAGTATTAGTAGAACCGACTGCCATATTTCTAAAGTTTACGGGACTAGCAGTAGTAATTGATCCTAAATTATGGTGATCAAATATTTCTTTAATTTCTGCTTCTTCTAATCCTTCAGCACTTTGAACCTTTTCATTATGATCTACTAAAATTACTTTCTTAGGATGTTTAGCTTCTAAATCAGTTATTCTTAAAAGTCCTAAACATTTACCAGTTTTACTATTAATTACTGGATAATTAGTATGTCTTAATTTCTTATTTATTTCTAAAATATCATCTACATAAATATTTTCATCAAAGGTTACAGCATCTTTAGTAGTTCTTGTCATATTACCAATATAATTAGCTAGACTAACTAGACGAGAAACATGATAAGTATCATAACTACTTCTTATAATATTAACTTTATTCTTTCTAGCTATTTCTAAGTGTTTATTTTTAATTTCTCCATTACCAGTTAAAATTATCATCTTAACACCATTTTCTACAGCATATTCAATAACACTATGACGATCTCCTACTATTAGAATATCAGTTTTCTTTAGTTTTACTGTTTCAAGGAAAGTAGTACTACGGTAAGCTGCTGCTAACAAGTTTCCTTCAATTTCTTCATCAAACTTTAACACTTCTTCTGCTTTTAACACTTCTAGTAAGTTGCTATATGATGTTTTTAATAGATTAACTTCATCATTAATAAAGTGATGAGCTAAATCTTTAATAGTTACAATACCAAGTAATTTCTCTTTTTCATCTACTACTGGTACTCCAGTTAATCCTTGATTTAACATATATAAGTAACTATCATAAATAGATTTAGATTGATTTAAAAAATAATGTTTATGATAATCTACATCTTTAAGTTGTAATTTAACATCATTTAAATACTTTGGCATTTTCACTTTAAAATAATCTAGAGCATAAGCTGTTTCCTTATTAACATTTCCTAAGATACAAGCCTCAGTATTTTCTCCTAATTGTTTTTTTAAATATGATAGACTAATAGCACTACAGACAGAATCAGTATCTGGTTTTCTATGTCCAAATATATAAGTTTTTTCCATATAACTCCCTCATTTCTGTTTAAGATTATATAATAATTAATACTATTTGTCAAAAAATATCAACGACTACTTTTTATTATTAAGAATATAAGTATAAGAATCTCGACACATATCTTCTAAAGTCTTAGTAGGATTAAAACCTAACTCTTCTTTTGCTTTAGTATTATCAGCATAACAACTAGCAATATCTCCTTCTCGTCTTCCGACTATTTTATAATTAACTTTAATATTATTTACTCTTTCAAAAGTTTTAACTAATTCTAAAACACTATACCCAGAACCAGTACCTAAGTTATAAATACTTAATCCTTTAGCTTTCTTAAGAGCTAGTACATGTCCTTTAGCAAGATCTACAACATGGATATAATCTCTTACCCCTGTTCCATCTTTAGTATCGTAATCATCTCCAAAAATACTTAAACATTCTAACTCTTTAGTAGCTACTCTAACAATATAAGGCATAAGATTATTCGGTATACCATTAGGACTTTCTCCTAACAAACCTGTCTCTTCATTACCAATTGGATTAAAATATCTTAAAATAGTAATATCAAGACTATTATCAGCTTTATAAATATCCTTTAGAATCATTTCAATCATCAATTTAGTAGTACCATATGGATTAGTTGTTGATAAAGGGAAATCTTCTTTGATTGGTAACTCTTTAGGTGTTCCATAGACAGTAGCACTTGATGAGAATATAAATTTCTTACAGTTATATTTTTTCATTACTTCAAGTAGATATAGAGTTGATATTAAGTTATTCTCATAATACATAAGTGGTTTTTTAACACTTTCTCCTACTGCTTTATAACCAGCAAAATGAATTACGGCATCAATTTGTTCAGTCTTAAAGATATTGTCTAAAAGCTCTTTATCACAAACATCACCCTCATAAAGTTTAACATCACTTCCTGTTAGAGTCTTAATCTTATCAACCACTTCTTTTTTACTATTACTAAAGTTATCAATGATAACCACTTCATAATTATTTTTTAATAATTCACAAACAGTATGACTACCGATATAGCCACATCCTCCTGTTACTAATACTTTCATTTAATCACCATCCTAGAATAATAATATCATTTTTAGGTAAAGAAAAAAAGAGCTTTATGCTCTTGATACATATTTTCCATCTTTTGTTCCAACAAGAATTTCTTCATCTTGTTTAATAAATAATGGAACTTGTACTACCATACCAGTTTCTAATGTAGCATTTTTCATAGCAGAAGATGAAGTATTACCTTTAACAGCATCTTCAGTAGCTACTATTTTCATAACAACTTTATCTGGTAAGTTCATACCTAACATTTCACCTTCAAAGAAAATAATTTCTACTTCTAAGTTTTCTTTTAAGAATTTTGCATCATCACCAATTGTACTCTTATCAAGTTCAATTTGTTCATAATCTTGCATATTCATGAAGTAATAAGTATCTCCCATACTATAAAGGAATTGCATAGGTTTCTTTGAAATATGTGCTGTTTCTACTTTAACTCCAGCATTGAAAGTCTTTTCAGCGATAGAACCTGTTCTTAAGTTTTTAAGTTTTGCTTTAACAATAGCTGCTCCTTTACCAGGTTTTACGTGTTGACTATCAAGTACCATATAGATATTACCATCAGCTTGAATAGTAATTCCGTTTTTTAAATCATTGGAATTAATCATATCTTATTTCCTCCTTTAGTTATTACTTCTTTTCTTTGTGTTCAGTATGATGTCCACATTTTGGACAATATTTATTAATGTCTAGACGATCAGTTGTATTTTTAACGTTTTTAGGTGTACGATAATTTTCTTCTTTACAAACTGTACATACTAGTGTTTTCTTTTGTCTATTTCCTACTTTTGCCATGACACTACCTCCTTGTTTCTTTAAAATTATATCAGAAAAACCTCTATTGGTAAAGGTTTTTATTTATTTAATTCTTTTAAACGTTCAATTGTTCTTCTCATTTCAAGATCATACTGAACCATTTCTAGTCCACCAAATTCTTTTAAGAAGTCTTCTTCTTCCATTTGGTATTTATTAGCTAACTCTTTAGCTTCTTTCTTAGCATCTTCTTCGCTTACTTCAATTTTTTCTAACTTAACAATTTCTTCAAGCATTAAACGATAAAGAACATTTTGATAAGCTTCATCCTTTAATTGATTTCTTAAGTCTTCTTCTTTACTTCCAGTTATCTTATAATATAAGTCTAAGTTTAATCCTTGCATCATCATTGATTGTTCAGCACGTTTTAAAAGACGAGTTGTTTCTTCTTCAATCATTCCTTCTGGAATATCAACTTCTACATTCTTAGCTACTTCACTTAATAGTTTATCAATATAGATGTTTTCATTTTCCATTTCTTTTTGAGCAAGAATATTTTTCTTAACTTCTTCTCTTAGACTCTTTTCATCATTAACACCATCAAGGCCTAAATCATCAAAGAAATCTTGATCAAGTTCTCTTTTTTCTTTTGTTTTAATCTCATGTACTTTTACTTTGAAAGTAGCTTCTTTTCCTTTTAATGATTCTTCATGGTATTCTTCTGGGAAAGTAACTTTAATTTCTTTTTCTTCTTCCTTTTTCATACCAATTAATTGTTCTTCAAAACCAGGAATAAATGTTCCACTTCCAATTTGTAATGGATAGTTTTCACCTTTTCCACCTTCAAAAGCTTTACTTCCTAAGAATCCTTCATAATCAATTGTTACTAAATCATCAGCCTCAACTGAACCATCTTCTTTAATTACTAATTCAGCATATTTATCAAGTAATTTCTTAACTTCTTCTTCTACTTCTTCATCAGTAACTGTTGCTTTTTCTTCTTTAACTCCTAATCCTTTATAGTTTTTAATAGTAACTTCAGGACGAGAAGTAATAGTAAACTTAAATGTAACATGGTCTTTATCAATACTAGTTAATTCAACTTCACCAGGAATAACAGGTATTACTTTTGCTTCTTCAATAGCTTTAGTATAAGCATCTTGTAATACAATATTACCAGCTTCATCAAATAATGTTTCTATACCTACTTTCTTATCATAGATATTTCTTGGACATTTTCCTTTTCTAAATCCATCAATAGTTACATTTTTTACTTTCTTCTTAAAGCTTTCATCTAGAGCTTTTTGCCACTCTTCTCCTTCAATTTTAATTGTTATTTCATGAATATTATTATTTTTCTTTGCCATACTCTTCCTCCTCCAATAGGCTTATTATACCTTATTTCTTAATGTGTTTCAAGAAATTTTAATTATTATTTTTAAGTATTAACATAGCATCTCCAAAAGAGAAAAATCTATATCTTTCTTTTACTGCATGATTATATGCTTTTAAGATAAACTCTTTAGTAGCTATAGCAGATACTAACATAAGTAGTGTTGATTTAGGTAAATGAAAGTTAGTTACTAAGCCATCTATCGAATCAACACTCTTTGATGGATATAAGAACAAAGTAGTAAAACCACTATCTTCCTTAAAGGTTCCATACTTTTCATAAATTGTTTCAAGTACTCTAGTTGAAGTTGTTCCTACCGCTATTATTCTTTTACCACTTTCTCTAGTCTTTCTAAGTAAGTCAGCAGTATCTTTATCCATAGAGTAATACTCTGAATGCATCTTATGATCTTCTATTATATCTTCTGTTACGGGACGGAAAGTTCCAAGACCAACATGTAAAGTTACATAGGCAATATTAACACCCATTTCTTTAATCTTTTCTAATAACTCTTTAGTGAAATGTAAACCGGCAGTAGGTGCTGCAGCACTACCTATTTCTTTAGCATAAACAGTCTGATATCTTGACTGATCTTTTAATGTCTCATGAATATAAGGTGGTAGCGGCATAGTACCAAGCTCATCTAAAACTTCATAGAATATTCCTTCATAACTAAACTCTACTACTCTAATACCTTCTTCGCCAATCTCTTTACAAGTTGCTACTAACAAACCATCTCCAAAAAATATTTTATCACCAACATGAATCCTCTTAGCTGGTTTAGTAAGACACTCCCAGATATCTCCTTCTATATTTTTAAGTAATAATAATTCAATTACCGCTTTAGTACTTTCTTTCTCGCCAATTAATCTAGCTGGCAATACTTTAGTATTATTTAAAACCAAAGTATCTCCTTTTTCTAAATAAGACAATAAATCAGGAAACATCTTATCTTCTATTGTTTTATCTTTACAATCTAACACCATAAGTCTTGAACTATCTCTTTTTTCAAGTGGTGTTTGAGCAATTAACTCTTTATCTAAATCATAATCAAATTCATCTAATCTCATCTAAATCATCCCCCCAAATAAATTATTCTGATAGCTTATCTCTAACTGTTCATATGCTTTAGGTGTAACGCATCTTCCTCTAGAAGTCCTTTTCAAGTATCCTTCTTGTAATAGATATGGTTCCATAACATCTTCTATCGTTGATACTTCTTCCCCAATACTACTAGCTAAAGCCTCAATACCAACTGGCCCACCATTAAATCTTTCAATAATAGCTCTTAATAGTTGATGATCAGCTTCATCAAGACCACCTTTATCTACTTTTAATCTATCTAAAGCTTTCTGCATCACTTCTAAATCAATTACCTCTTTTTTATCAACTAAGGCAAAGTCTCTTACTCTTTTAAATAAACGATTAGCAATTCTTGGTGTTCCTCTACTTCGCTTAGCAAGTTCTAAAGCAGCTTCATCGGTAATATCCATCTTCAAGACTCTACTAGTTCGCTTAACAATAGCACTCAACTCATCATCGGTATAAAACTTAAGTTTAGAAACTATTCCAAATCTATCTCTTAAAGGACTTGATAAGTCACCTGCTCTAGTTGTTGCTCCAACTAAGGTAAAAGGTGGTAAGTCAATTTTTATATTTCTAGAGTTTCCTTCACTACCAATAATTATATCAAGAGTAAAGTCTTCCATCGCTGGATATAATATTTCTTCGATATACCTTGGCATTCTGTGAATCTCATCAATAAATAAGACATCACCTAGCTCTAAGGTTGATAAAATAGCTGCTAAATCACCACTTTTTTCAATAGATGGACCACTAGCTGTTTTTATATTAACTCCCATTTCTCTAGCTATTATATAAGCAAGAGTTGTTTTACCAAGTCCAGGAGGACCATATAATAAAACATGATCTAATGTCTCATTTCTCATCTTAGCTGCTTCTATAAAGACATGAATATTTTCTTTAACTTCACTTTGACCAATATACTCATCAAGTACTAAAGGACGTATACTAGATTCTAACACTTCATCATCCATTTGTTCTTCACCACTAACTACTCTATCATCCACAACTACCACCTCCTACTTCTATTTTAGAAATAAACTTAAAGCTTGTTTAATTTGATTTTCAATACTTAAACTACTATCTACTTTAGCAAGTACACTCTTAATTTCTTTTTCTTTATAACCAAGACCAAGCAAAGCATCATGCACTTCCATAAGAGAGTCTGTTCTAACACTATCTAAGTCTTTAAAGTCATCTAGTTTACCTTTTAAGTCTAGTACTATTTGCTTAGCTAGTTTATCTCCTATCTTTGGGAATTTCTTAAGATATAAAATATTTTCTCTTTCAATCGCATCTTTTATTCCGGCTAAACTTCCGGTTGCAAGTATTGGAAGAGCCATTTTAGGGCCTAGTCCTTTAACCCCTATTAGTTTTAAAAACATTTCTTTATCATTTTTCTCTTTAAAACCAAATAAGAGATGTTCATCTTCTTTTATCTGTTGATATAAATATATCTTATAGTCTTTTCCTTCTTCAAAAGAAAAAGGATTAGGTGTATAGATAAGATAACCAATGTTGTTGTTTTCTAATACTATGCTATTAGAATTAATTTCTTTAACAGTCCCAATCATATAATCATACATATTAACACCTAGTTTTCCTTTATATTACAATATACACTTTGTACATCATCAATATCTTCTAAAAGTTCATATAACTTTTCTACTTTCTCCCTTGTCTCATCATCAACTTCTACTTCGTTTTGTGCAACATAAGTAACTTCTGATGTTAAAAACTCAGCTACTCCCATATTAGCTAGAGCATCTTTTACTTTAATAAAGTCTTCTGGTTTAGTAGTAATCATATAACTTTCATCTAGTTTTTCCATATCAAGTGCTCCAGCATCAAGAGATGTCATCATCACTTCATCTTCATCATAATCATTAGGAATCTCAATTAAACCAACTCGGTCAAACAAATAACTAACAGAACCATCTGTTCCTAAGTTTCCTCCATGTTTTGTAAAGGTACTTCTTACAAAAGATGCGGTTCTATTTCTATTATCGGTTAAACAATCAACCATAAAAGCTGTTCCTGAAGGACCATACCCTTCATAACGAACAACATCATAGTGTTCATTATCACTAGCTCCCTTTGCTTTATCAATAGCCTTTTGAATATTATCTTTTGGCATATTAGCCGCTTTTGCTTTCTCAACTACTAATCTTAAACTCGGATTAGCATCAGGATCAGGTGTTCCTTGTTTAGCAGCAACATATAATTCTTTTGCTAATTTTTGAAATACTTTTCCTCTAGCAGCATCTATTAATCCTTTTTTACGATGAATAGTTGCCCATTTAGAATGTCCACTCATTTATCTCACTCCTCTTTTCCATAATATGATAACATATTTTTTATATCTTTAAAAGAGCAAAAGAAAAGA
Organism: uncultured Bacilli bacterium; assembly: GCA_934177995.1. Taxonomy (GTDB): domain Bacteria; phylum Bacillota_I; class Bacilli_A; order RF39; family UBA660; genus Onthousia. The sequence goes on along the minus strand of CAKPPW010000005.1, from coordinate 7,103 downwards.
ACTTTCTCTAGTCCCTTTCTAGTTTATAAGTCATTACTTCACTTAAATTGTTTTTAGTCTTTACTTTTATCTTCACAGTTTCATTAGAGTTTAGATTTTTATATGAAAATGATATTTTATCACCTGTATCAAACCTTAATCCTAATTTGGAGGCTGTAACAGTTGTTTTATTATTATTAGTCAAATCAAATTCTACTTCTGTATCCTTAGTTGAACTATTACTTATCTTTAAATTGCTTAAGCATATATTACTATAACAGGTTATTCCATCAAAGAATTGAGTAGTATTCATCATAAACTCATCTTTGTTTTCCGTATCTTTTTTCTTGGTTGAAAAAGTTAAACCAATTATCAGTAATGATATTCCAACAACTATAAAAATTATACTAATTACTTTATTTTTATTCATGATAAACCTCCCTAATTTTTAGAAACCGTCTTACAATTTCCTGCAAAATCACACGCTTTACAACTAACTCCTATTGAATCTTGACAAAGATTTTCACCAATAGTCTCATATCTTATCCAAGGATCACTTCTAGTTACCGTTGGTTTTTCCCAAGCACAAGAAGTTACTTTCAATCCTGAAGCACTATCAGACATTAAAACCCTATAACGATTTTTATATAGCTTAGTTGGATTATCAATACATTCTGACCCCCTATAATTAGTATGTTTGGTTATAGTTACACTAGGAACAGTTTTATCAACATTAATTCTTAATTTCACTGCCGGACAATTTCTTGAGTTTCCTGCCCTATCTTTAACTGTATAAGCACTAAAGTTTTGAAATTTTTTAGTATAGTTTATGACAGCATCAGCAAAGTACTGTTTAACGCATCCACTGCCACCAGTATCAGCACAACCTTTATAGACACGATAATTTTTATTAGTCCAAGTTGTATTTTCAGTGTTGTGGGTACAAGTTGGAGCAGTTTTATCATACTTTATTACCTTAGTACATTTTACTTCGTCTCCAGCACTATTTTTAACATAACCAACTATCTTATGTGTTCCATTACTATTTATGGTTCCTGTCTTTTTACTATTATATCCTCCAATTCCATACGATGTTGCTGCTTTATTAGGTTTTAAGGTATAAGTTATTGTTCCACCACGATACCAACCATTAGTACCAACAGTCCCACCTGATAATGTTATAGAACAAGAAGGAGTATTACATTCTTCTGTAGAACAAGTCTCTGCCTCAGTTCTAGTACTGCATTGTTTTTTAGTATTAACATCAATACTCTTTATAGTTGTTGTTATTTTTTGACTTCCGCAGCTACCACTACAACTTCCAGTAGTTTCTTGTTCTTCTAGATTATCACTTTCACATTCTTTATAAACAGTATAATAGGTTGTATAAGTATCACTGATATTTTCTAGTTCATCTTTAACTTTAATATATACAGTTCTTTCCTTACCATCATATTCACCATCAAAAACCCAATCAACATTTTGATATCCATCAGAATTTTCCTTATAAATTTGCCAAGTACTATCCTTGAAATCCGAATTGTTAGAAATCATATAATATAATTTACTATCTGTTTTATCACTTCTATCCTCAATAGATAAATGAATGTAAGCATCTAAACTGTTATAGTCTTCCATTTTACTAGTAACGATCATTTCTTTAATAGTAGGTGAATCTTTATCTATATAGTACGTATCTGTATCAAGAACACAATAGTTACCAACTGCATCGTATGCTTTAATATGTCCATAGAAATGTCCTTGATCATTATAAGTTACTTTGGCTGTTGCAGCAGTTTGACTATTATTATTGTTATTTTCTATATCACCTGATTCACCACCTATGTCAGTAACATCATTAGATATATAAAACTTTTCACTGCCTTTTAAATCTCTATTTCTAGCTCCTACTAAATTACTACCGTAAGCAGTACAGACTTTAGTTTTATTATCAGTAGCAATAAAGCATCTTTCAAAATCCCACTTTTTAATATCACTTGGTGGTGTAATTCTCAATTTTGCATCCTTACTTTGCCACTTTTCTTTTATACTATTGTTCGTACTAGTTATAGTAAACTTACTACAATCAGGTCCAGTTTTATTTATGACATACTCTTTAGAAGTTTTGTCAGTAGTATTACCACTTTTATCTGTTGCATTTACTTTAATTATATATTTTCCTTCATCTTTTATCGTAATTGTAACAGGATCTGTATATGGTCCAGGGTTAGTTTTTTTATAAGTAACGTCATTCTTAATAATTTCATAATAGAATGAGTCTACACCTACATTATCAGTTATTTTTATAACTACATTGATATCCTTATTCGTAGTAGCAGAAGATGGTGTAAGGCTAATAACAGGAGCTTTATTATCGACTGTAGTTATATAATCAGCACATTTAAAAATGGTATAATATTTATACTTACCTGTTCCTGTTTTTATAGCATAAACTTTATTGGCTGTAGAATCTTCTGTAACTGCACATTCTTTCCCATTATAATCTTTTACTTTATCTAAATATTTTTTAGAATATAAAGTTTCTATAGTAACAGAAGTCTTTTCTCCAATTTCTTTTGGTAATTCATTTCTATAATCAGTAAAATATTGTTTACCAGCTAGAGTAATTAATCCCTCTTGAGACTTATAGTATTTCTCTTTAGCAGAAGATAGAAAATGATTAGCTGTTGCTATTCCAATTGTTGCTAGAATAGAAAGAATCACTATGACACTAAGTAACTCTACAAAAGTAAATCCCTTTTTATTTTTACTCTTTCTAAATTTCTTCATTGTTACTCACCTACTCTAATAAAAGGATAACATAAAACAAATTTAAAAACAATTGATAACAAATATTTTTTTTGATATTATCTAATAAAGGTGATCACTATGAAATATATAATTATTAGGAAGAAAAAGATTAAAATAAAAACTCTATCTTCATTTAAAGATAGAGTCAAAAGTATAAGACTTGTTTTAGATACTATAGATGAAGGTTACTATTTCCCAAAGAAAAAAGGTATAAATACTTACTTTTTTTGTCAAATGGTAAATGTTTATCAAGTAGATGAAAATAATAAAATACTCTACTGTTATTTAAACTGCAAAACCGAAAAGTTTATTTTTAGAAAGAAAAAGGTAAAATCAATATTTATTTTACCAATTTCCGTTAATGATTATTATAAGGTTGGAGATGTCATCAAAATAGAAGAATCTTAGTTTCTTCTATTTTTACTAATTAATTCTAAATCTACTGTTAACTGATTTATTCTTTCGATTATTCTCCTAGCTTTTATCTTATCAATTCCATTATTAGTATTACTCAAGGTTAATTCTAACTCTTCTTTTGTTAAATTAGAGGTAAAGAAGGTAGGAAGATGTTCTTCCATTCTATATTGTAGTAATGGTGCCAACACTTCATCTCTACTCCAATTAGTAGTGTTTTCTGCTCCAATATCATCAAGTAGTAATAATGGTACTGTTTTTAATTTAGTAAACTTTTCTTCATAATCATTACCAAAACTAGATTTTAAACTTCTAAGTAGTTCTGGATAATAAACCATTACACTAGCAATATCTTTCTTAGCCATCTCATTAAAAAGTGAAGCAATCAAATATGTTTTACCACTTCCAAAAGAACCATGTAAGTAAATTCCCTTTGGATTTTCTTCTTTTAAGTATGTATCAATAAATTCTTTAAAATATTTAATTATAGGAAGACGTTTCTTATCATCTTTATAAATATTACTAAAGGTAGCCTTTTTAATATCTTCTGGTAAGTCATAACAAGTTATTTTCTTTTGATAACTATAAATATCTTCTTCTTTTAGTAAGTATTTACAGGGAACATAAGAAAAGTTTAATTTACTATTTTCAAGAAAAGCTTTAAAAAAGTAGCCATTAACTCTATTCTTGCAATTCTTTAGACCAGTACAATTTTTACAGTGATTAGATTCCATTACACATTCTTCTAATTTAGATGTATATTTCATAAGTTCATCATCACTTAAATCAATTAAATCTACATAATCTTTAAAGTCTTTATTAGAACAGGCATCCATATAAGAATATTTTAATTTTTCTATATTTCCCTTACTCATCATAAAAGATATATTTTTCATACTTAGTCACCTCAGTTCCTAGATTTATTATAAATGTCATTTACTTTTTTTGCAAAGTATATTTTATACTACTTGATATTTTCTAACTATAATTCTATTATCTGAACAATATTCAATTACAAATTTATTTTCTTTTTTACAAATTAAGATTTCTATTGTGTTATTATTATTTATTTCTTTTAGATTTTTATCTATATAATTCATATATTTTTGAACCTGAGCAATATATTCTACCTTAAACTCTGTTACCTTTAACTCAACTACTACATAGCAATTATATTTTATATTAAATAACAATAAATCTATTTTATGGTAATTATCCCCTATTTTAATTTTGTATTCGCTCCCAATAAAACTAAATGAATTACCAAGTTCTTTCATAAATAATTCAATGTCTTCTAGTATTAGATGATGAAATGCCCTTTCAGTAGCTATTTCAATATTATTTTTATTTTTAATTAATATAGGATTAGGTACTAAATCTTTTATTTCTAACTTATCATCTTGTATTAACTTATTTTTTGTTTCAATTGATAATCTTTCGTATTCATTAGATTTAATTATATTTCTTAAACCACGAACATCAATATTATTTATTTCACATTGATTAACTTAATATTTTATCTTGTTAATATCTTTTATGGAAAGCATTTCATACCAATGACTCCATGTTAATTTTCCCGACAATGTCGGGACTTTTTCAATTACTGAGTAGAATTGTTTCATTTTATATAAAAGAGAAATACTATATTTCTTTCCAAATTTACTTACTAATTTAGTGGAATATTCTTTTATAACTCTTTTTCCATATTTAGTGTCAATACTATTAAGTAGTTTACCGATTTCGAGATATGTCATCATTTTTTCTTTTGTCTTTGAATAATCTTTAACTTTTTGATATATTTCATGATTAATAATTTTCTCTTCAATCTGATTATAAGTTACATTAATTTCTTCTATCATCTATGCTTTCCTCTCTATGTACTACAAGTTCTAATATTATAGCCTTTATTATTAAACTCTATTTCTATATCTCCATCCTTATCAGTTCGGTAAATCTTACTCTTACTTAAAGTATTTAGTACTGACTTCTTCGGATGACCATATCTATTATTTTCACCAACACTAATTAATGAATATTTAGGATTAATCTCATCTATAAACTTTTTACTTGAAGATGTATTAGAACCATGATGTCCTACTTTTAAAATATCAATTTTAGGTAGATTATAACTACTTATAATATCTTGTTCACTTCTAACACCAGCATCTCCCATTAATAATAATTTAGAAGAATAAATCATTCCAAATAAAACTGTACTAGCATCATTTTCATCAGTAAAATTATTATTAATTACTAAAAAGCTAAAGTTACCAAGAGAAAGACTATCACCTCTTTTTAATCTAGCAATATTTATATTATTACTCACGGAATTAGTTACTACTCTTTTTTCTATACTATTTAACTGATTACTATTTAAATAAATATTATCTACTCTAAAATATTTAACTATCTTAAAGTATTCACCAATATGATCCATATCACCATGGCTAATCAAAATAGTATCAATTTTTCTTATTCCCTTTGATCTTATAAATGTTACTAAATCATCTCCTACTGACCACTTATCAAGACTACTAGTAATACTACCTCCGGTATCTAAAAGCATAGATTTATTATTAGAAGTAAACAAGATACTGTCTCCCTGTCCTACATCAATCATATACATTTTGTCTTCTACTACTATACTGTTATAAAAATAGTGTGGTACTAAAAGTATTAGTAAAAGATAAAGTGCTTTTCTTTTATAAATAGCTATAAATATTATTAATAGATAAATTATATAAATAATAATACTTAGCTTTCTAAATGTTAGATTAATACTTATTCCTTCAAAGAAAAAAATACTTTTTTCAAATAGATTAACTACTACTAAATAAATACCACTTAAGAATGGACAAATAGCTACTATAAAAGTTAAGGGAAACAGGATAGAACTTACAAATGGAACATAAAATAAGTTATAGATAATACTAAGTAAATTAACATTAGAGAAATAATAAAGAGAGATAGGTAGAGAGAATAAAAAAGCAAGTATAGATGTTTCTACTAGTCTAAATAATTTCTTATCTTGCTTTTTATTATCATAGTATAAAATTAGACCTGATGATATAACAAAGGAATAATTAAAACCAATATCTTTAATACTTGCTGGATTTATAATTAATAGCACTATAAGTGCTAGAATAAGCATATTGAAAGTGGAAAGACCTAAGTGAAATTCTTTATTAGGTTTAAAAATCGATAGAAAAATTAAAGCTCTTAAAATGGAAGCACTAGAATCAATTATTAAATAGTAAAGGAAAAGAGGTAATATCATTAGATGAATTTTTCTTTTTTTAAATAGCGAATAGAGAAAGTAGTAGATAATTGCTAAGTGACTTCCTGATAAGGAAAATAAATGAGATATCCCAATAGTTTGGAGTGACTTTTTAACTTTATAAGATAAATCATCTTTATTTCCTATAATAAAAGCTTTTAAATAAGGAGATACTCTACTATCAAAAGAAGATAAATAATTATATAGACCATCTTTTATAAAATAGATAATATTTCTATTTTCTTCTAATATTTTAATATTTTTAACTATTAAATAATTATCACTTTTTAAAGTACCAGTAACTCTAATAATACTACCTAAGGTTATTTTCTTATATTCTTTTAATTCTTTTTTATTTTTTATATAGTATGTGAGTGGTAAAGTTTTATTATTTTTTAATGTGAAGGTTAAATGATCATCAGTAAATCTTTTTTTAATAATTTTTCCTGTTAGAGTTGTTTCTCCTTTCTCATAACTTACTGATGTCATGTTCAAAATGGTAGTGTATATGAGGGTAATAATTAAAAGAATAATAAGTAATAATCTAGAGTGTAATATTATCTTTAATACTTTCAAATAAAGTATCTCCAATTCCTTTCACTTCTTTTAACTGATTAATATC